>CAYOOS010000387.1:0-4636 GCA_964405585.1 uncultured Acidobacteriaceae bacterium
CTTCGTGGCCCGAAGTCTTCCGTTGTAGCGCAGGGCGAGTCCGCGCTCTTTTCAGCCCGCCGCTTTCTGGCGGGAGCCCTGCGGTTTTTCGCTCCTGGCTTCTCCACCATCCGCCCATGCCAGTGGCCTTTTTCGGCAACAAAACTGCGCCGTGCCCCCAGCGCACCGATCTCGAGCAGCACCGTTAGAAAGGAATAAAGTCCATGCCACTCATTCAAATCCTCCTGGCCCTGATCGTCGTCGGCGTCCTCCTGTGGTTGGTGAATCGCTTCATCCCGATGGCCGGAAGCATCAAATCCATTTTGAATGCCGTCGTCGTTATCGCCGTGGTTTTGTGGCTACTCAACGTCTTCGGCTTGTTCCATTCTCTCTCCCGCATTCACGTCGGCACCTAGAGAATGCGCGATGAGCGGCGCAATCCCGCGCTGCCATTCGCGTCCCGGAATTCCAGCTTCAAAAGAAACACCGCGTCCCAGCTACACACTGACGCGAGCATGGATTCGCACTAAGGAAGGCAACATCATGAATCGTCTTAACACTCTTTCGGCCACAGCACTTTTCCTGCTTCTCGGACTTGCTGTTCCCGCCATCGCACTTCAGGAGATGCCAGAAGGAAACGCCAAGCCTCCGAAACAGGAGCAGCCGGCTAAGCCGGAAAAGCAGGAACAGGCCAAGCCGGAGAAGCAAGCCCCGGCCAAGTCCCAGCAGCAAACCAAGGCCCCGCAACAAGAACAGCAAACCAAGCCAGTAAAGCAAGCCCAAGCTACGCCCGAAAAGCAGGAACAAGCCAAGCCCGAGAAACAGGCCCAAGCCAAGCCCCAAACGCAACCAAAGCAACAGCAGCCGAAGGCCCAGCAACAAGCTAAGGTTCAGCCGCAGACCAAGCAGCAGCCTAAGCTGCAGACTGCCTCTTCACACGGCGCCCCACAGCGCTCGCAGCAAGCCATGGCCACTCAACGCTCTCAGCCCGCTCTCCACCTCAGTGCGCGCGGCAGCGCCCGCATTCCCGACGATCGTTTCCGTGCCAGCTTTGGCAGTGGACACAACTTCCACATGGGCAACCCCGTCATCGTCGGCGGTTTCTCTCGCTTCCAGCAGGGCGGCTTCTGGTTCGGCTTCGTGGACCCTTGGCCCGTCGGCTGGTACTACACCGATGACTTCTACATTGATTACGTGGATGGCGGCTATTACATGTACAACCCCTACTATCCCGGCGCTCGTTTTGCTCTCACCGTCGTGATCTAGGAGCTCTGGTCCGTCACGTCTTTGTTCTGCTTCTTCGTCCCGGCGCGAGAATCGCTCTATCACCAGCAATCGCGCCGGGGCAGGGAACTCAATCGCAACTGCTTGCAGTCGTTTATTAAGGAGCAATTCATGCTTGGAACTGTCTTGATCGTCATCTTGGTTTTGGCGCTTTTCGGAGCACTCCCCCGCTGGTCCTTCAGCCGCAATTGGGGCTATGCCCCAACCGGTGGCATCAGCGTGGTGCTTCTCGTTGTCGCCATTCTCGTTCTTCTCGGTCGCCTTTAGACTTCGTTTCGCCTATTGGCGCACCGCATCGTGCTCCTTCTTGGCGTCGCCGATTGTCTTTCGCCCGAACCACCCTTCGTACCCCGCCGGAGAGACGGGTCACACATAACCCTCTCCTGACCTGAACGTGTTGAAAGTTCTTCAGCCAGCACTTCGTAGCGCACGGAAACGTCTAGAACTGCAGTCTGACCCTGGAGGTCATTAATGAAAAACTATCTCGTAGTTGCAGCATGTCTCTCTCTCGCGGCAGGTGTTGTGTACGCCCAGGATTTGAACAAGGAGCAAAAACGCCTGGAAGAAAGCGGCACCGTCATGCAGGAAGTCCTCAATATCCCCGACAACATTCCTCATGATCTTTTGGAGAAGGCGGAATGCGTTATCGTGTTCCCGTCCGTCAAGAAACTCGCGTTCGGCGTTGGCGCCGAATACGGCCGCGGCGCCATGGTTTGCCGCACTGGCGGACATTTCCGTGGTCCGTGGGGCGCTCCCGCGATGTACGCTCTGGAAGGCGGCAGTTTCGGTTTCCAGATCGGCGGCGAAGCTACCGACTTGATCCTGCTGGTCATGAATGACAGCGGCATGAATTCCATCCTCAGCAGCAAGGTCAAACTCGGCGGCGATGCTTCCGTAGCCGCTGGTCCCGTCGGCCGCGACGCTTCCGCTGATACGGATGCGTGGATGCGCGCCGAAATCCTCAGCTACTCGCGTTCTCGCGGTCTCTTCGCCGGCGTTTCTCTCGAAGGCACTACGCTTCGTCCCGACGATGATGCCAGCGCGCTCGTCTATGGTCACTCCATCAAGGCTAGTGAAATCGTAAGAGGCGAAAGGACTCACGTCCCGGAAACGGGCCGCCACCTAGTCAACGTCCTCGAGAAGAGCGCACCCCGCAACGATTCCAAGGAAGCCGCCTCGAACCGCTAGTTCCGGCGAGCAACCTCTAACAATTAGTTGCCTCACAAGCTGGCCGGGATCTTTAATCCCGGCCAGCAACTTTTTAATTAAGTTGTCATCCCGGCCGCAGAGCCACGCTTGTGGATCTGTCCTCATTAGTCATGTCATCCCGACGGCAGTGCCTCGCTCTAGCGACCCCACCCAAACTGTCATCCCGACCGGAGCAACGGCGCCTTCTGCCATTGCGGAGTGGAGGGATCGTGGCACCACCACTGCATCTTGGCTCCCAACATCCTCCGCTTTTCGAGTTTCGCCTTTCCCCCCGCCACCCGCATCCCCTCCAACCGTCACTCTAAAAAGTGTGCAAAACAGAACAGCGCCCCCACCTGATTCCGCATAGCATCGCCCTCCAATCGGCGAGGGAGAACGATATTGGCCACGGGGCTGGGCGGCCGCATGGACCATTTCAACTCTCTCGCCGTTCTTATTTGAGACCCTCTCCCCCCAACCTTCCCCATATCGCAAATCCTACCTGCCGGTGTATGATGATATGGTTCCGTAGCTCAAAGGGCGAATCCCGGCAAAATGCCCGGCAAAACACGGTCTGTCTACTTTCTGGCCCTCCTCCTAGCGGGCATCTTTCTCGCGGCGCAATTGCATTATTGTATGGACTTGAACTCCTGCGCTTTGGATTCCCACGCCTGCCCCATCTGCTCCACCGCGGGCATCGCCGTCGCCACTCCTTCTCTGGTCCTGGCTTTGGTCCCGGCCGTGAATCGGCTTGAAGTTCCTCACGTGATCACCGCGGTCTCCATCGTCGTTTTCCGCAATGTAGCGCCGCGCGCGCCTCCCGCCAACTAGCCGTCCGTTCTTTTCCCTCGCATTCCCGATTGCCAAAACTGTGCGCCGCTGTCCCATGGGCGCACGAGGAGTTATCACTTGAAGAAAGGTTCTCTATTCGTTGTCGCGCTTCTGCTATTGCCCATCCTTTCACCGGGCCAGCAGACGCCTGCTCCCGCTCCCGCCGCACCAGCCACGCAATCCCCGGCGTCACAACCCGCCTCCACCAATGTCTCTCTCGACGACGCCATCCGCCTCGCACTCCTCCACAACCACGCCTTGCTGGCCATGCGCTCCACCATCCTCCAGAACCAGGCCGAAGAGATCACCGCCAATCTTCGCCCCAATCCCACTCTCGGCCTCGACGCCCAATTCCTCCCCATCTTCCAACCCAACCAGTTCAGCTCCGACTACATCGATCAGCAAGCCCAGTTCGATGCCGGCGTCGGCTACCTCTTCGAGCGGGGCAAGAAGCGCCAGCACCGCCTCAAGGCCGCACAGGATCAAACCACCGTCGTCCGCTCACAGGTTACCGACACCGAGCGCCAGCTCATCTTCAACGTCGGCCAGCAATTTATTGATGTCCTCCTCGCCGAATCCACTCTCGATTTCGCCATCCAGGACCTCAATAGCTTCCAGAAAACCGTGGACATCAGCAACGAGCGACTCCGCGCCGGTGACATGAGCGAAGGCGATTTCCTCAAAATCAAACTCCAACTCCTGCAATTCCAGACCGACGTTTCCGCCGCCAGGCTCGCCAAGCTGCAAAGCCTCGCCGCTCTTCGCCAGCTCCTCGGTTTTGAATCCGTCCCCGATGATTACGACGTCCAGGGCACGCTCGATTACCAGCCCGTCCACGCCGATCTCACTGCTCTGAAAACGCTCGCCGCCATGAATCGCCCCGACCTCCGCGCCGCTCAGCAATCCGTCACTGCCGCCGAAAGCCAGCTCGCTCTCCAGAAAGCCAACAGCAAAATGGACATTACCGGCACGTTCGATTACACCCACACGGCCGGCGTAAATACCGGCGCCTTCTTCTACAACATGCCTCTTCCCATCTTTAATCGCAATCAGGGCGAAATCGCGCGCGCGCGCTTCGCCATCACTCAGGCTCAGGAACAGGCCAGCGAAACGGCTCAACAGGTTTCCACCGATGTCATCACCGCCTTCGGCAATCTCCACAGCAATGATGAAATCATTCTTCTCTATCAGGGCGGCTACGTTGATCAGGCCAAGCAATCCCGCGACATCAGCGAATATGCCTACCAAAAAGGCGCTGCCAGCCTTCTCGATTTCCTCGACGCCGAACGCACCTATCGCGCCCACCAACTCGCCTATCGCCAGGCTCTTGCCAGTTACATGCTGGCCCTGGAAC
>CAYOOS010000388.1:0-4623 GCA_964405585.1 uncultured Acidobacteriaceae bacterium
TATGGTGACCACGCCACGCACTCCTTTCTCGGGCGGCAGATTCGTGGTTTGCTTTTGTTTTCTTTGGCAAGTTTGGTATGGCTCGTTGCTGTTGCCGTGAGTGTCTTTGGTCGACCTTTGGAGCAGTGGATTACAGCCGAATTTGGTAACTATTCATTGGTTCGTCACTTATTGATCGTCACGCTCTCAGTCTTGGTGATGATCCTGGCGATGTTTGTCCTGGCCTTAATTTACCGTGTTGCGCGACCAGGTACAACGACCTGGGGGTCCGTTCTGCCCGGAGCGGCCGCCGCAACAATTTTGTGGTGGGGCGTCAGTTTGCTATTTGGAATTTACGTTCGGAAGATCCAATTTGGGCCTGTCTACGGTGGCTTGGCCGCGGCGATCGGCTTGATGGCGTGGATGGAAATCTCTGCAATGCTTATTTTTGTTGGTGCGGCTTGGAACTCAGAAAGTGCCATTCGGGACGATTGAGGGTACGTGCAGCAGGAAAAACAGCTGGTTGATGAACCCTGCCAAGACTAACAAATTGCGTCTCCACAAACTGGATCCACCGCCGTCGATTTCGGGGGTATTCTAAATCGTATCTGCTTTCTCTTGCCACTTTCCGATAAACGTTTTCTTAAGTATTGGCTCCGATCAGCTGTGCAGCAGCTCCGCTATCGGTAGTTATCTGCCAATCGCCCAGACGATTTCCAGGCCGAGTTCTCCTTCCTTCTTGGAGCCAGCTTTGCCGACCCAGACCATGCTACAGCGCTCGGAACGGGGTGAGTTTTCATCGAGGATTAAGTTCGAGCACTTGGCCGTGCGTAAGAGGGAAACTTTCCCGCAAGCGGACACCTTCGCTATGCCTTTTTGAACAGACAGCTCAAGTCTCGACCTGTTAGTTTTTTCAAGGATCTTGATTCTCCGCCCGCACACGCATGCAACTACCCGGGATTCGAAAATGGAAATTCTAGGATTGTCGATTCGCGGACTGTGTGGGTCCAACCTCGCACTCTCTTTGCAAGGAGGAATTCATGATGTTTATTCATCTTCGCGGTTTCTTTTTTTGGGCGTTGGCGCTGGTTTGCTTGATTCCGCCTCCGGTCTCGACTGCACAAGGGCATGAAGCCACTATCTCAGCGGCTCCGGGCACGGTGGTCCGCTGGGCGGGGCCGGGCGCGAAGCGCTGCAGCATGAAAGGGCGCTCGTGGGCCGCGTTGGAGGGAACCTGCTACTATCCGATCGACCTGTTGGAGAAGCCTGGTCCCATCACGATCGCGCTCTGGGGCTCCGGGCCAAAAGAGCTCGCCCGCATCTCCGTGGAGCCCAATGATTACGGGACCGAGGAGGTCACGCTTCCCGACATTCCGCAAGCCAACCCCTCGCGAGAGGACCTCAAGCGCGACGCGAGCGACCGGGCACTGCTGAGCAAGATATGGATTCGCAAAGAAGGGCCGGCGAGGTTCACGCTGCCCCTTGGGGTGCCAGCCAGACCGCTGCCCGAGGGCAAGTCCTTCGGCGTGAAGCGGATCTACAACGGCAAGCTAGCCGCGCAGCCCCATATGGGGTCCGACTACGATGTGCCGGTGGGCACACCGGTCTTGGCCGCCGCGGACGGGACGGTAGTCTTCGCCAAGGATATGTTCTTCGAGGGCAACGCCGTGTTCATCGACCATGGCGACGGCCTCATCAGCATGTGCTTCCATCTCTCCGAGCTCAAGGTCCAAGCCGGGCAGGAGGTCAAGAAAGGCGAGACACTGGGCCGGGTAGGAGCGACGGGCCGCGCCACGGGACCGCATCTCTGGTTCGGCGTCCGCTGGCACGATGCCCGCATCAACCCGCAGTTCGTGCTTGAAGAACCGGGCAAGATCCCCGCCGTGAAACGAGTGTCACCGTAAAGGTCAGATGCTGGCGTGTCGACGACCTGCCTGAAACGAGAATTGCCGAAAAAGTTTCTATCTCATTCGGGAATCGAAACCGGCTATACCTCCAACAAGATCTTCCAGTGTCCCCAGAAGCCCACTTGGAGGAAATACGGTATTAAGGAGCGCAGCTAGCGACTCGATCTCTACGAATCGCGTTGCCCATGGCTGACCGCACGATGCGTTCTGTTTCGGCCGGATCAGGTGGGCATGTGATGTAATCGAAGGCTCCAGCGCGGAGAGCGGCAATGTAATGGTCCCATTCGGCAAAACGTGATAGCACAATCACCGGAGTGGGATTCACCGCCGCCACTACATCCCGGAAATCACCATCGGGCAGCGTGTCGTAGCAGAACACCATGCGGAACTTCTCTTTGGCCAGAACATTTCGTGCTTCGTCGAATTTCGTGCAGCCGAATACGCTAAAACCACATTTCTTCATCATTGTGTTAATCTTTTTATGATGTTCTGTCTCGGGCGAAATCACTAAGACGTGATCATGGTTGATCATGTTGTTCATCTCTGTCCTCCTCAAGGCGCTTAAAAAGAGAATGACCTCATTCGGCATTGCTAGCGCCACGTTCTGGAAATGTTTTTTGCTATTGAAAAGCGGTAGTTCTCCCGGGCACTAAACCTCGCATATCAACTTAGTCGTGCAGCACCACACTAAGGAGTGAATCGTTGACGTGAATCTCGCCGTTGTACTGAATGAAGCCCAGTTTCTTAAATTTGTTCATGAAGAAATTGACCCTTGACCGCGTTGTGCCAATCATTTCCGCCAGCATCTCCTGCGATACTTTGGGAAGTGTCTTGAGAGGATGGCCCGGCTTGCCATAGCGCGCGAGCAGTAGTAGAGTGCGCGCCAGTCGTTTCTCGCTGGAGTTGAAAAGCTGGTCTATCAGGTCCGCCTCAACCCGGATGTTGCGCTCCAGCATGTAAGCAATGAAGCGGTCGGAGAACTCGTGTTCCTCGTGGAGCGCGCGAATCATCTCATCTCTCTCAATGACCAGCACGCTGATAGGTGAAATTGCGGTTGCGGTCACCAGATAATTGGACTGGCCGGCAAGGCACCCTTCGCCAAGGAAATCGCCCGGTCCAAGAATTGCCAAAACAGCTTCTTTGCCGGTCTTATTCACCACAGTAAGCTTCGCGCCGCCTTCCTGAATGTACATCACCTGCTTCGCGGGATCGCCCTGTGTGAAGACGGTGTCTTTCGCCCGGAACTTGGCTACCTTTCTTCCCAGACCGGCCGAGTCGAGAAACAAACTCACGTCGAAAACAGGAATCATTGAATTCGCTTTTGGAGGAAGGCGAGGGACGTTGACGGAGACGCGGATAACGGCTGCCGAAGACACCATAAGCCGTTAACCTAGCACTAGAGGAATGAGCTGACTGTTCAATATTAGACAGTTCGTGTCAATTGACAAAGTGTTTACAGTCTGCGGCTGAACTCCAAAACACAAGGGGGAATTAGAAGCTTACAGGTGATTCCTAGCGTGTTCGGAGTGCAGGTCCACAATGATGATGATCCCCATCTTTGCCAGCGTACCAAATCCACTTTGAGCATTGCGGTACCGACGCTGCTGAAGCTCGTGTGCTCGGGCAAGCTCCATCCAAGCAAGGTCGTGACGCACCGGTTTGTGATGAATGACGTTATGAAGGCTTACGATGTCTTTGGAAACCCGGCCTGAGGGAGCGCACTCAAGGCAATCCTGAAGAATGAGGGAAAGCCTCAATTCCTGGGAATGTCGTATGATCCACCGTGCGGATTTGGGGGCAGGCCCCATTGACCAAAGGTCTTCTTCAACTGCTCCAATTGGAATCCATTTGAGAATTTCAAAAAACGTCAAATTGCCGCCAATTTGTGCGTTCTTGTGTGTCTGCAACAAGCTTCCCAAGCTTCGGATGTGGGTTCGATTCCTATCGCCCGCTCCAGTTGGCATACCGCCGCCCCCGATGCGACCGGCAAAGCTCCTGGACCGCAGCTCCATTTGCTCCCCTACGAAACGCGCCGCGTCGACGTAGCCGCGCTGCAGGACGGGACCATCCTTCCAAAACAAGCCAACTGGACCTCTGTCACCCTAACCACCAACGCCCTCCCCGACGAGGTTACAGCCATCGCCGCCAGCTATGACGAAACTCTGAAGTACGGGGCGCAGACACCCTTTTCGACCAGCTTACCTTTGAATGGGAAGGCGGCATGTGGGAATACGACCCGTATCACAGCTCCATCATTACCGCAGGCAACGGTGGCACCAAGCCAACCCAGATGGCCTTCACCATCTTCTATAATCAAGGAACCCAGCGCTACGATCTGGAACAAACGCTTCAGCCGGACGAGCAGATGTGGATTGACGTTGGCAAACTAATCCGCGAGCAGGTTCCCGACAAGAATGGAAACGTCTTGCCTAATGCCCTCACTTCCGGTTCGCATCAGTTGCGCGATCTTACCAACAAAGCTATTGGCTCCCTTGACCTGCCCCCCGGATCCGCAGGTTGGATCATACGACATTCGCCACCTGTGAGAGGGCGGCTTCGTCTGGCGTAGCGCGAAGCGCGGAGCCAGACGAAGGAACTAAGCGTTGCCGCGCGAACGCTGCTGGCGTACCGCGATCTCGCCCTGATCGAGACGCCGCCCGCCCACCGCGGCGTCCAGTGGTTGGCGACGCACGCCGATCCGGGAGGGGGTTGGGGTGGCGGCCCCGGCGGGGAAGCC
>CAYOOS010000389.1:0-4604 GCA_964405585.1 uncultured Acidobacteriaceae bacterium
GCCCGGCGCAAAATCCGCTGATCGCGGTGGCCACCTTGAATGGGGCAAAGAACACTGTGCCGTGGTTCATCACGCAGAAAGGTCCGATTCGCGAACCGCGATTCAAGAAGAGCAATGGAGTGAGTGACGGCTCGGTGCACGATCTGTTCGTGATTACCGGGCGAACGGATGCTGTCGGATGCAACATCGCCCAACCGGACTTCCTGCCCGCGGGAAACCCACTGACAGGGCAGGGCGGAAATTCAAACGTTATCTTCCGAATTCCGACTCCGGTGTTTGGCGCGGGATTGATCGAATCGATCACCGATTCCGCCATTCTGGCAAACATGAAATCCAACGCCGCGGCAAAGACGGCGATGGGAATCTCCGGGCACGCGAACGCTCACTTAGGCGGAAACGTAAATCTCAGCGCAAACGATGGGACCATTACCCGCTTCGGATGGAAGGCGCAGAATAAGTCTCTGCTGATGTTTGCAAGCGAAGCGTACAACGTGGAGATGGGAGTGACGAACGAGTTGTTCCCGCAGGAGAGAGACGAAACGCCGGGATGCGTTTTTGACGCGACTCCCGAAGATACGCTCAACTTCACGCCTGCTGCCACGGGTGGGGGAAATCCCAACACCGCAGTGATCTCCGACATCGAAGCGTTTGCCAATTTCATGCGCATGCTGGCCCCGCCAACTCCCGCAGCGCCCACGCCGTCCAGCGAAAAAGGGCGCGCTACGTTTGCCACGATTGGATGTGTCCATTGCCATACACCGTCGTTTACGACGGGCGTAAAGATTGCGAGCGGCTCTGCAACCAGTCCGAGCGTTGCGCTTTCTAATCAGCCGGTGAATCTTTACTCCGACCTGTTGGTGCACCATATGGGCAAAGGACTTGCTGACGGCATCACGCAAGGAGGCGCCGGGCCCGACGAGTTCCGTAGCGCTCCCCTTTGGGGCGTCGGCCAACGCGTTTTCTTCCTGCATGACGGCAGGACGACCGATCTGGTGGAAGCCATCCGAGATCACCGAAGCCCAGGCAGCGAAGCAAATAGGGTGATCGAACATTTCAACAAATTGACAGTGCAGGAGCAGCAGGAAGTGATCGACTTCTTGCGGTCACTCTAGCTCAGCGACGAGAAGTTGGCAGAGAAAATGCCAGCAGTAGCAAATTGCGGCGAGAGTTGCCGTTCGTAATGCTGGCTCACTTTAGAGATGCGGAGCCCAGCCGGGCTCGTATTCGCGGCTCCAGAGTTTCATGGCATCGGGATCGCCCAAGATGCGGCCGTCTTTGGTGTCCACTGCCAATTCGCGATTGACTTCCCAGGCGATGTTGGAAAGGTGCAGCGAGGTGACGGAAATGTTGCCGACAGAGATGGGAGCGTGGAGTTTTTCGCCCTTGCGAATTCCGGCGATGAAGTTGGCGAAATGGCGATCGGTCATGGAATCGCGGCCAACGAGGTCCGAAGTGTCTGACTTTTCATCAACCTTGAATTCGCTTTTCTTCTTGCCACCAAGGTCGTAGATTTCGTAGCCACCGCGATCGATAATCACCGTGCCGGAAGTTCCCATGATGGCGGAACCGCGATCTCGACCGTACAGTAACATGTTCTGGCAACTGCGGCCTTCCCAGGAAATCATACGGTCGTCGTACTCGAAACTGGTTACCAGCGTGTCGTAAAACTCCCAATCGTCCTTGAAGTGATAACGGCCACCCAGCGAAGTGACGCGCTTGGGATAATCCACGCCAAGCGCCCAGCGGCAGACATCCACTTCGTGCGTGCCGTTATTCAGGGCTTCACCGGTGCCATAGATGCGGAACCAGTGCCAATTGTATGGGTGCACATTGTCGTGATAAGGACGCCGCGGCGCCGGACCTTGCCACAAATCCCAATCCAGTTGCGCGGGAACGGGTGCTTCTTTACCGAAGCCGATGGATTTGCGCAGATTGCTGTACCAGGCTTTTGCGAAGTAGGGTTTGCCGATGAGGCCTTCATGGATCTTCTGGATGATTTCGGTGGTTGAGGGCGAAGAGCGTTGTTGCGTGCCCATCTGCACGAGCTTTCCGTACTTTTGCTGGGCCTGCACCAGAAGTTCGCCCTCGGCGGGATTGTGGCTGCAGGGCTTTTCGACGTAGACATGCTTGCCCGCCTGCAATCCGGCGATGGCCATCGGCGCGTGCCAGTGATCAGTCGTGGCGATGGTGATGGCGTCCACATCTTTGCGTTCGAGGATTTTGCGAAAGTCCTTTTCGGCGATGGGGGCTTCGCCCATCTCTTTTTGCGTGGCATCGGCGAATTTGCGAAGGATATTGCCGTCCACATCGCAGACATGCGAGATGCGAGCCGCAGCTTTGTTGGACTTGAGGGAGGAAAGATGCGCGTAGCCACGACTATTCAGGCCGATGACGGCAAAGTTGAGGCGATCATTGGAACCCATGATCTGGGCGTAGCTCTTGGCCGTACTGCTTACGGCCAGCCCCGCTGCGCCGACTGCCAGTGCGTCAAGAAATTCGCGTCGCGTAATCATGATTTGTTTTCCTCGTAGCGGGCAACCGTGGCCGCTGTGATCTCAACGGACAGGATAGCTCTTGGCCAACAAAAGATACTAGAGCAAAGCGAGTGCCCCGGAATCCTCGGCGGATCCGCGACGGCTGCAGTTGCTCTTGTCTCACGGCATCGGAACGGTCAGAATGATGGCCCTATGCGTTTTCGGGTCGCCTTTGTGCTGCTGCTCGCTGTTCTTGCAGCCAGGACTTTGCCCGCGCAAGAGCGCGGCGACCGCATCATTTCGGGGATCGTGCGCGAAGAAGGGAGTGACAATTTCATCGCTGGCGCCACTCTGGAAATCTCGCATTCCGGGAGCCAAGCATATGCTCCGGTGATTTCCGGAACGAACGGCGAATTTGTGTTCCGCGATCTTCCGGCAGGAGAGTTCGTGATCACGGCGAGAAAAGATGGATTCACTTCCGCCAGCGTAACGGTCAACATCCAGCTAACGGTCAACGAAGTCACAATCTCACTCCGCAGGGCGGTTGCGGGCGGCGTCCATCCGGGCGTACCCATTTCTGCTCATCAGTTGCAGGCGCCCAAGAAGGCGCGCGCGGCCTACGAAAGAGGCCGGAGGCTCCTGGAAGACGAAAACAATCCCGCCGATTCCATTTCCGAATTTGAGAAAGCCGTGAAGGAGTTTCCTTCTTACTACGAGGCCTACACGGAGTTGGGTATTGCCAAGAATCGGCTGGGAAAAGTTCCGGAGGCGGAAGCTTCATTCAAGCAGGCAATCGAACTGAGTACCGGCAGTTACCCGAAAGCGCTTTATTTCCTTGCGGACCTCAACAATGGCCAGGGAAAGTACCAGGAAGCGGAACCTTTGGCGCGGCAAGGTATTGCTCTGGATGATTCCGATTGGAACGGTTTTTACGAGTTGGCACGTGCGCTGGTGGGATTGAAGCGAGTAAGCGAGGCGGAGACCGTGGCCCTGCGCGCCCGCGACCTGGCACCGCAAAATCCGCCCGTCTATCTGATCCTGGCAAATGTTCATACGCTGCAACAAAATTACACAGCGGCCATTCAGGATCTTGACGCGTATCTCAAGCTCAAACCTGAAGGCCAGATGAGTGATGCGGTGCGCCGCAGCCGGGACAAACTCCAGAAGCAAGTTCGCCAGTCGGCAGGCGCTAATCCTGCCGCGACTCCCACACCCGCCGCACCTCAGCCGTAGAGCACCGGAACGATGATTCAGCAATGGCTGGACAAGCTCTGAACGCAAGACCGAGCTTCATTTCGACCCTTCCAGGATAGAAACCTTTACAAACTTCTGACAACCCCCAGACAAATCCGGCGTGGCGTGACGCTAGTGTGTAAGTCCGTTGCTAAGAGGTAAAAAAAAAACAACGAGGAGATGCATTTCATGAGAAACAACCTGGTCCGAATCTGTTTTGCGCTACTCTGCCTGTCTGCTTACAGCGGGCTGGCATTCGCACAAGACGTCTCGTTCTTACGGCACAACTCGATTCTCGATTCGCTGCAGAGCATCACCGATTCGACGATTCCATCCAATGGAGATGTGAATCCGTACGGTGTGGCCTTTGTCCCGGCTAATTTCCCTGCAGGGGGCAGCATCGCGGCGGGCAACGTGCTGGTTTCCAACTTCAACTCGAACAGTGGCCAAGAAGGAACCGGCACGACCATCGTCAGCATTTGGCCAACCGGCCAGCAGACCCTTTTCGCAACTTCGCCCCTTATCGGATTGTCCACGGCGCTTGGAGTCTTTTCGCGTGGCTTCGTGATCGTGGGGAATGTTCCCGTGACATATCCCGGGGGCGTCTCGACGCCAGGGCAAGGTTCGCTGCAGATTTTCGATCGCAACGGAAACCTCGTCAGCACGCTGAATGATGCAACGCTTCTGGACAGCCCGTGGGATCTGACCATCAACGATGAAGGATCGACCGCGCAAGTATTCGTAAGCAACGTGATCAGCGGTACGGTGACGCGGCTGAACTTCTCGGTGAGCAACAGTGGCGTGCAGTTGGTCAGCAAGACACTGATCGGGTCCGGCTTCGGGCATCAAATTGTTCCCGCGATCGTGGCGGTGGGGCCGACAGGTCTGGCGTTCGAT
>CAYOOS010000390.1:0-4591 GCA_964405585.1 uncultured Acidobacteriaceae bacterium
AGGGCGTCTCTTCTGGCGCGGCAGCGGGCGCCGGCGGCGTCAGGGCTGCCAGGCGCGCGGAAAGTACCGCGGCCAGCAAGTCCACAATCTTTCGCGCACCGGTTCCGTCCGGATCGCGATCCGGGTTGTACTGCGCGACGTCGAGGCCAAGCAGGTTCTTGTGTTTGGCAAATTCCTCTAATGAGGCTTGCACTTCAGCAAACGACAATCCGCCGCTGCCAGGCACATTGACAGCGGGGAACTCTTCCTGAGCGATGACGTCCAGATCGAGGTGCAGCATGAATTCGCGAGTATCGGCATGCAACAGGCCGAGCGCATCTTGCGCGGCCTTACTCATGCCCTTGGCCTGACTATCGGCCGCGAAGACGTGGCGCATGGGCGAGCGCGCCAGGAACTGTTGCTCCGCGGGGTCCAGCCGCACCAAGCCGAATATAACTGTGTCCGGTTCGCGTACGAGAGGAGGTTCGCCCCAGAAGCGCACCAATTCGGGCGAGCCTTTGCCGACGATGCCTGCCAAGGCCATGCCATCCAGACGGCCCGAAGGCGTCGAGGCGGGCGTGTTCAGGTCCGCGTCGCGATCGAACCAAAGGAGGTTGAAGTGTTTATAGTAGCGGCGAGCACCGGCGAGCAATGCCACACTCTGGACGCAATCACCGCCGAGCACGAGGACCAGTCCGCCTGACTTGACGGCCAACTCCGCGCGAGGCTTCAGGTCGTTGAGAGAGGCAACGATTTCGGAAATGTTGCGAGCGCGCTTGTGTTCGTCGTCATCGGCAAAGAGACGCGGCGCGCATTCGCCGAAGTCGGTGACTTCATAGCCGATGGATTGAAATTTTTCGATAAGGCCGGCAGCGCGAAGTGCGGCAGGCGCTTTTTCCGTGCCGGGAGCGAAGCCGGCAGCACTGGAAGGCGCACTAATCAACGCAATCTTGTTAGGTTGACGGACGATTTTGACCGCCAAGGTACGCTCCTTTTCTTCTTGCTCGACTGTTTATACCGGGCGCCGGAAAAGCTCCCCGGCGACTGCCCCTGCCCGGTGAAGCGAAACTCGTTTGCGCCGGAGCGCGTCAGCTAGCGGCGCGACGCGGTGCGGGCGCGATGGTGGCAAGTTCCGCGGGAAGCGTGAATCGTACATCCTCGCGAATCAAGTCCAGGTCGCGCTGGTCGGTGAAGCCGAATTGCGCCAGACGTTCGCTCACCTGCTCCACCAAAACCTCCGGCGCGGAAGCGCCAGCGGTCAAACCAACGCGGCGAACGCCTTCCAGCCACTGCGGATTGATATCCGTGGCGGCGTCAATCAACTGCGCTTTGACGTTCAAGCGCTGCGCCAATTCCACCAGGCGGTTGGAGTTCGAGCTATTCTGCGAACCCACCACTAAAATCAGATCAACGTCCTTGGCCACCTGCTCGACGGCCTCCTGGCGATTTTGCGTGGCGTAGCAGATGTCATCGCTTGCCGGACCGAGAATATTTGGGAAACGCTGGCGGAGGCGGGCCACAATTTCCTGCGTGTCGTAGAGGCTGAGGGTGGTCTGGGTGAGGAACGCCAGTTTATTGGGGTCCTCCACCTGAAGCGCATCCACTTCCGCCACGGAATCCACGACCAGCGTGCGGTCTGGCGCTTCGCCGGAAGTGCCCACAATTTCCTGGTGATCGCGATGACCGATTAAGATGATGGTGCGCTTTTCGCGGGCAAACTTCAGGGCTTCCAAGTGTACCTTGGTCACCAGCGGGCATGTGGCATCAATCACCCGCAAGCTGCGGCTCTTCGCTTCATCGCGAACCGTCGGAGGCACGCCGTGGGCGCTGAAGACCAGCACCGCGCCGGACGGCACCTCGCTGATGGTCTCGACAAAGATCGCGCCGCGCCGCCTTAACTGCTCCACCACGTATGTGTTATGGACGATTTCGTGATGGACGTAGACGGGGGCCCCGTAGGCCTCCAGCGCCAGTTCCACGATATCCACCGCCCGAACCACACCCGCGCAGAATCCGCGAGGGCGGACACGCAGCAGGACTTTTGCTTCAGTTTGAGTTGCCATCTTCTTCCTAAGCTGCTGAATTTTCAAAATACTATCATACCAAAGACATCAACCCTGTGCATGCCAGGTGGGTTTTGGGCAGTGTTCAAGTTCAAACTAAGCTAGGATGCAACGGACGGTTGGCGACTCGGGCTCCTGAGTGAAAGGCTGCGCGTGCCATACAGATTCCTAATCCAAGTGGTGGACATGACCGCAAGGACGATTGCGACCTGGATAACTGGTTTTCGGATGCGACGAAGAATAAGAAGGGTCCTCGGGAGAAGCGCTAGGGAAAGCGATCTCACCTCGATTGGCACTTGGATGAAAGTGAATGAAGCGGAGCGGCGGAGCAAGCAGAACCGGCTCATAGATCCAAGCTGAGCTCCCTGAACCTCGGCCTGGCCTGCTTGCAATTGGCTCTATCTGCAAGGCTCAGCGGCGTTAGAGGAAAAACGAAAAATTCAAAGAGCGGGAAAGAAAAGGTCCACGGAGTTGGCATCCCAGCCCTGAATTGATTCCGGCCTAATCAGAGTTGGAGTGTGGCTCTCGTCCTTGTTGCTCATCACGAGAGAATAGCCGTTTGCAAGGTAAGAAGGGATCTCGCGGTCATCGGACACCGGAATATAGGGGCCGTCTTTCCCAAGCTGCACGTGGTATCGGTTGTCCTTGAAGCGATGCGGAAGCAAACGAGTTCCCAGATTCTTGCCGCGAGACACGGTAGCAAAAAGCATCGGCTATCTCCCAAGGAAGTAAGATCTCGCTCATTCTACAAACGCGAGAGTGCGGCAGTAAGTGGTGTGTCTGTGGAAAAATGTGCATGCATTTTCGCGGCTATATCGCTGCGAACCCCTGGAGTTCTGAACCGGGAGCCTGCGGTGGGCTATACTGGCGGGTTCGGTTGCGTTTTTGAAACTGGGGAATCATGACAGTGCTGACGCGTCGCGATTTGATTGCTTTACTGCTGGCCGCACCCGCGGGCGCCTACGCGTTCGGTGGTGATGATACCGCCGAGTGGATTCCGCTGTTTGACGGGAAGTCGCTGGATGGCTGGAAGGCCAACGAGCATGCGGAGGCATTCAAAGTCGTGGACGGGCAGATTGTGGCACAAGGCGGGCGATCGCACCTTTTCTATGTGGGCTCCGTGAAGAATGCGGATTTCAAGAATTTTGAGCTGAGCGCGGATGTGATGACCCGGCCGAATGCGAACTCCGGCATCTACTTCCACACGGCGTTTCAGCCCACGGGGTGGCCGGCGGCGGGATTTGAAGTGCAAGTGTCCAACACGGACGATCGCAAGGGGGGTTACACCGAGCGGAAAAAGACGGGTTCGCTCTATGCTGTGCGCAACGTCTACAAGCAGTTGGTGAACGACAACGAGTGGTTCCGGATGAACATCCTGGTTCGCGGAAAGCAGGTGCAGATCCGCGTGAACAACATGCTTGTGGTGGACTACGTGGAGCCCGACCCACCATTCCGCGCCGATCTGAATTTCCAGCGCGTCATCAATCACGGTACGTTTGCGCTGCAGGGGCACGATTCGGGCAGTACCACCTACTTCAAAAATATTCGCGTTCGCCCGCTGGCCGATAACATCGCGCAGATTTCCAACGAGCGGCCGGAAGTGGACCAAGTTTATCGCGACATCATCCGCCTTGGCACGGAGAATTATCCGCTGGTGGATTATCACGTGCACCTGAAAGGCGGGTTGACCATCGAGCAGGCGCTGGCGAACTCCCGCCGCCTGGGCATTTACTATGGCGTCGCCATCAATTGCGGGCAGGGATTCCCGGTGCACAGCGACGACAGCGTGCGCGACTACCTGAAAAGCATGGAAGGCCAGCCGTGTTTTGTGGCTCTGCAGGGCGAGGGGCGCGAATGGATGACGCTGGCGTCGCCGGAATCTGTCGCGAAGTTTGACTACTGCTTTACCGATGCGATGACCTTTACCGACGACAACGGCAAGCGCATGCGCATCTGGATTAACGAGGAGCTTGGGGAGATCAAGGATAAGCAGGCGTTCATGGAGATGTACGTGAAACGTATTGTGGGCGTGATGCATGAGCCCATAGACATCTACGCGAATGCCACATTCCTGCCGGACCAGATTGCGGGAGAGTACGATGCATTGTGGACGCCGGAGCGCATGCAGAAAGTGATTGATGCTGCCGTGAAGAACGATGTGGCTATCGAGATCAATAACCGCTACAAGATTCCGAGCGCGGCGTTTATCAAGGCGGCCAAAACGGCGGGCGCGAAGTTTTCGTTTGGAACCAACAATGCCGACGCGAACCTTGGGCGGCTGGAATACCCGATCCAGATGGTCAAGCAGTGCGGGCTGGCGTGGCAGGATATTTTTGTGCCAAAGCCTGCAGGGCAGAAGCCAATTCAGGTGAAGAAGTGATGTGAGTCCTGAGGGGAATAACTCATGCGACTACACTGGTGTCCTTATATATCGGCGTTAACCATATTTTTCCTGACAAGCGGTACGGCGCTTTATTTCTACATTGCCGCGAAGGTCAAGTCAGCCGGCGATACCGTTGGCCGCACGATCACACTTGGAAGTATGTTGG
>CAYOOS010000391.1:0-4588 GCA_964405585.1 uncultured Acidobacteriaceae bacterium
AAAGGCTTCTATTCATTTCCCAGTCTGCCGGTTGGCCGCTACGACCTGGAAATCGCAGCTTCTGGGTTCCGGCCCTACCGGCACACCGGGATTGTGATCGATGCCAACAGTGCCTTGACGATAGACGCGGTGCTGGAGTTGGGCCAAGGGTCGGACGTCGCCACGGTGGTAGAGAACCAACTTAGCGTGGAAACGACAAGCACACAGGTGGGAGAGGTGATTACCAGCGCGAAAATGACAGCGGTCCCGCTGAACGGCCGCAGTTTTACCGACTTGCTGTCATTGCAGCCGGGCGTAGCGCCGATGACCTCCATTAGTTCCGATACCGTGCAGGATGTGGGGGCGAGCGTATTGTCACCGTCAGGGGATCTGAACCCCGGCACGGTTTCGATCAATGGACAGCGGGAATTTGCGAACAGCTTCATCGTCAACGGAAGCGACGTGGAAGAAGACGTGAATATGGGCGCGGCAATTATTCCGAATCTGGATTCGATCACCGAATTCCGGATACTGACCAATAATTTTGACGCGGAATACGGCGAGTTCAGCGGCGGGCAGATCAACGTGGTGACCAAATCAGGCAACAATGAATTTCACGGAGACGCGTTTGAGTTTGTTCGCAACACTGATTTCGACGCGCGAAATTATTTTTCGCCGACGCGCGGAGCGTTCGACCAAAATCAGTTCGGAGGAACATTTGGCGGTCCGATCCGCAAAAACAAACTTTTCTTTTTTGCGGATTATCAAGGAACCCGCTCGACGCAGGGAATCGACAGCGGCCAGATTCCCGTCCCATCCGGACAGGATCGCGCGGGGAATCTTTCCGATATTGCCAGTTCTCTTGTGACCACTGACGCGACCGGGAAAGCGGTACCGACAACGGTGAGCGGACCGAATTGGGCAACGATGCTTTCGCAGAAATTGGGGTATGCGGTTACAGCGGGTGAACCTTATTACACGCCCGAGTGCAACAATACGACCTGCGTATTTCCCGGCGCGGTCATTCCGGAGAGCACATGGTCGGCACCGGCAAAAAAACTGCTGCAATATATTCCTTCTCCAAACAATACGAATGGGACATTTTCGACCTCGGCCTATGAGCTGACCTTGCGGGACGACAAAGGGGCCTATCGACTCGACGCCAACACAGGCTGGGGCCTGCTGTCGGCTTACTATTTTCTCGATAACTGGTCGCAGAATAATCCCTACCCCATCGCTCAAGGCGGGGCGAATGTGCCAGGTTTCAACGCGCTTTATCTGGGTCAAGCACAACTTGTTAGTTTGGGAGATACAAAGACAGCCGGTCCAACCGCGGTAAATGAATTTCATTTCAGTTATCTTCGCAACGCAAACGACCTGGGTGAACCTGTCGGTGGGGTTGGAGTCAGCCTTGCTTCGCAGGGTTTTGAGGTGGGACAAGGAACTCCGGGAATCGTTCCCTTATCTCCGAAGACAGAAGGAGTGGAGAGCGTCGCCTTCAACAGTTTCAGCATCGGCACCAACACAAATGAGCTGAAGCAGGCAGGAAACACGTATCAGTGGCTCGATAATTTTTCAAAAGTGCTCGGCACGCACACGCTGAAAGTGGGCGGTGAATTTCACTACGATCAGGTGAACGTCAATGCCATTGCGCAATTCAACGGCAGCTTCCTCTTCTTCGGTACGGAGACCGGATCCGACTTCGCGGATTTCCTGCTTGGAGCCCCCAGCCAATATAATCAGAGTCAACTGCAGGCATTTTACGGGCGCAACAAATATCTGGGACTTTACGCGCAGGATAGCTGGCGAATCTCGCGCAATATTACTTTAAACTACGGCCTGCGATGGGACCGGATCGAGCCGTGGCACGAGAAGTACAACCAGATAGCCACGTTCGAGCCGGGCAAGCAGTCGGTTGCGTTTCCCGGAGCGCCAGCAGGAATCCTCTACCCAACCGATCCGGGCGTGCCGCGCACTTTAGCACCGGCGGGCAATCTCGATTTTGCCCCGCGCATCGGGCTCGCGTATTCTCCGAGCGCCGCTGGCGACGGGCTGCTCGCAGCAATTGCCGGCGGGCCGGGGAAAACCAGCATCCGTGCAAGCTATGGAATGTTTTATACCGCGATTGAAGCCCTGACCATCGGAGTGATGAGCGCGAACGCGCCTTACGGAACCACGTACACAAGCCCCGCACCACCGTTGTTCGCGACTCCGTTCGTTACGGCGTCAACCGGCCAGAATCTAGGCCAGTACTTTCCGGTGACGCTTGCGCCGTTAAATACGTCGGCAAGTCATCCCGATTCAAATGTGGATTGGTCGCATTTTGAGCCGATTTCCGGACTTCCAAATTACCCGACGTCCAACCGAATTCCGTACACCGAGGATTACATGTTGTCGCTGGAGCGCGGATTTGGGTCCGAGACGGTGCTCAGCGTGAATTATGTAGGTACGCAAGCGCACCGACTTCTGGTTCTGGAAGAAGCGAATCCCGGCGATCCTTCACTTTGTCTGTATCTGAGCAATCCCGCGAAGCTTGCGCCGGGCCAGGTTCCTTGCGGACCGTTTGGGGAAGATTCGGTTTATGTCACTTCCAGCGGCCAGATCTACAAGGGTACCCGAGGCCTGTTGGGATCAAATTTCGGAAGCAATGCGAATCAAACCACGATAGGAAATTCCAATTACAACGCTTTGCAAATTACCTTGCGCCACGCGAGCAAGCGATTGAACGTGCTTGCCGGCTACACCTACAGCAAATCGCAGGACCAATCTTCAAACATCGGCGAAGAGGTCAATCCCATCAATCCTGCCCTCAGCAAGGCGTTGTCCGCATTCGACCTGAAGCACAATTTTGTAGCCAGCTATAGTTATCAACTGCCGCTAGAAAATCTGCTTCACCGCAGCAATCGTTGGACGCAAGGTTGGGAAATTTCCGGGATCACTCGATTCAGCACGGGATTTCCCGTCACGCTCATAAATTACGGCGATAATTCGTTGTTTGGGTCAGAACCGAACGGCATCAACAATTACGGCGTTGATGAGCCGGACTACAATGGAGGGGGGCTTCAGCTTAATCATAATCCCCGAAATGGCCAGCCATATTTCAACACATTACAGTTCAGCGAGAATGCGCTGGGAACTCCGGGAACAGCGCGGAGGCGATTCTTCTACGGGCCGGGAATGAACAATTTCGATTTGGGGCTGCTGAAGAATCTCCGTCTGACCGAAGGAAAATCGCTGCAGTTCCGAATCGAGGCGTTTAATACATTCAACCATGCGCAGTTTTTTGGACCGCAGTCTGTGGACGGGAATATCAACAGTACGTCGTTCGGGCAGGTCGTGAGCGCGGCGCCGCCACGACTCGTTCAAATCGCCGCAAAGTTTCTGTTTTAGGGATCACCCTTTGATTCCTTCCAGTCCAGCCATCCGAATCACCAAGAATCGTTGGGAGGACACTCGCAGGCGCGGTGACGAATAATAGTAAGAAGAAAGCAAGACGGCTTTTACGAATGACGTTTACCCCTCTCATTTTGCAGCGTCATCGAAATCCTTGAGACCGAGTAATTTATTGATGCGACGCAATTCGCGGCAAGCATATTACGCATCAGTCGCCCGCCTTCACGTGTTGTTCCGGGGCGATGGGCTGGAGCGGAAGGCAAGCTTCGATGCAAGTTCCACCGCCGGGCTGCGACTTAACGGTCAACTCGCCACCCAGGCTGAGCAAACGTTCCTGCATACTGAGCAGCCCGAGGCCCAAACTGGCCGCGGCGGCAGAGGCAGGATCGAATCCCTCGCCTGTATCGGAGATGCGCAGGTGGACTTGGCCTTCTTTTTGAGTGAGAACCACAAAAGCGCGGCGGCACCCGCTGTGTTTCAACACATTGCGAATGGCTTCCTGAGCGACCATGAACAGGCAGAACGCGGCTTCCGGTGAAGGGCGTGAAGAAATATCGGGATGCTCGAAGAGGATTTCCATATCATTGCGCGTGCCGAATTCTCGGCAGAAATTGCTCAGCGCCTTCACAAGCCCCAGCAATTCCACTTGGGAGGGATGCAGACGACGTGAAACGCTGTGGACATCGGAAGCGATTTCGCCGGCCATGGTAACGAGGGAATCGAGTTGCTGGGCAAGTGAAGGGTTGGTCGTAAGAGAGGAATGTTTCAAGCGTTCGAGATCGATGCAGAGGAGCGCGAGCCGCTGGCCGGCGTCGTCGTGGAGATCGCGGGCAATGCGAGCACGTTCTTCCTCTTGCGCGCGCACCAGGCGGCTGCGCAGAAGCTGCAGTTTTTCTTCGGAGCGGCGACGCTCGGTAATGTCCTGATAGAAAGCGAAAGCGCCGACGAAGCGGGAGCCTGAATAGAGAGGAACACCATAGAGTTCGACATCGATCATGGTGCCATCCTTGCGCTGGCGCTGCGCGGTGGCGTGCACCACACCGCCGGAGCGCGCGCTATCGGTCAATTGGACGGCGGCCGCGATATCATGCGGCGCGATGAGCACATCCAGGTCTTTTCCCTGGGTTTCGTCCTGGGTGTAGAGAAACATCTTCTCGAAGGCCGGATTGCAAAAACGCACGAGGTGATTCTCGTCCTTGATGACGATAGCGAGAGG
>CAYOOS010000392.1:0-4587 GCA_964405585.1 uncultured Acidobacteriaceae bacterium
ATGCGGTAGATGCCCCACACATCGGTTTTACGTGTGGGGGTTTTGGTCTGGTTTTATGCCGAGGAACTTAAAGCAGTACTACGGGCGCGGGAAGAAGCAGGAGGAAAAAGTAGAGCGGACCCACTCTTGCCCAAACCGCAAGGGACGGCCACCCAAGTTTGACTCGGCGCGTTGAGGCTGCGCCACCCGCCAGCTCTACCCTCGGCCCACGCAGCATTAGAATACGGTACCACTACATTATCTATTGACATGGTAACTATTTCATGCTACTATAACTTGTGAACCTTCCGCAGGTACCCGCGTATGCTCCCCGGAGCATCCTCCCCCGTCTAAATCCGAGACCACCTTTCCCTCACGCTTTTGTTTTTTCTTCGCTTTTGAGGACGCAAATCACCCCCAACTCCAATTATTCCCGTACATCCAGGAAATTCGCCCGTAAGTCCAATCATTCCCGTACATACGCAAAAACGGGGGGTGGGGGGTGCCTCCTGCTGCGTACGCACTCCTATAACTCACTGGTTATATCACCATTTATTTACTTGCAACTTAAGTGCAAAATGTCGGCGCGCCGACATTTTTGGAGTGCGGGGGCAGGCAGAAGGCGCTCGCTACACGGAAGAGAGGGCGGAGAGTTTGGGGTCGGGGACGGATTTTTGCTGGATCAGGACCTGGAAGCGTTCGCCCATACCTTCGGGGTAGATTAGGGTTTTGAGCTGGAGGCGGGCGCGGACGCGATCGGTTTCATCCATGCCGTCGTCGTAGAGGTCGGCGAATTCGTTGGGCTGGCCGAGGGCGAGGAGGAAAGTGGTCTGGGATATGAGGCCGAGTGGTTCGAGGCCGTGGTGCTGGCCCCAGAGGCGAAGCGCGGTGAAATTGACGTGAGCGGTGAGGTCCTGTTCACCCGGCGAAATGAAGAAGCTTTCGCTGGCTTGATGCTTGGCGTAGGCGAGCATGGTTCCGGCCATGTGGTGGGAGTCGAAAAGGTCGGCGGCTTCGTGGCCGTAGTCGATTGTGAAGACGAAACCGCGAGTGAGGCGGCGAGCGATTTCGGCGATCCAATCGCAAGCTTCGAGGCTGACTTCCGCTTGCTGGCCTTCCTCGAGAGTGATGTGCTGCGTGGCAAAGTATTCGGCGATGGCCGGGGTGGAAAGAGGCATGAGGATATCCAGGAAGGAAGTTCCGTTGTGTCCGACGAAGATTTCCTGCAGGCGGCCTTCGTGTTGACGAACACGATGCACGGGAAAGGCGTCGAGGAGTTCATTGGAAAAAACACAACCCGCGGGAATGTGCGGGGGGATTTCAATGGAGGGGCGGCACTTCCCTTCCTGAAGGAACGGCGCAAGTTGACCAGCCATCTGGTCGCAGCGCGCGGGGGAACGTTCGACGGCGATATAGCGCAGGGCAGAGTAGAATTCCGGCAATTTGGATTGCGCAAATTCGAGGATGTGTTTCGCCAGGCGGCCGACACCGGCGGCTGCTTCCACCAGCAAGAACTCATCGGGGCGATTGAGTTGCTCCCAGCATTCGGCGAATTGACGGGCGAGCAAGCGGCCAAAAATGGGATGAACGTCGGGACTGGTGTAGTAGTCGGCAAAACGGACGGATTCCGGCTTGCTGTAGTAGCCATGAACAGGGTGATAGAGGCACTCGCGCATGTATTCGGCGAAGGTGATGGGGCCAAAGCGGCGGATGCGTTCTGCGAGGAGTGCGGCGAGAGGAGTCACGCGGAAACGGCTCCTGTGGGGAGATCTTTGCGGAGAGTGTCCCAAGTGGATTGGAAAACGTCGCGAGCTCGCGCATCAAAGAGGACGAAGTAGACAGACTGGAGCGACGTGTCGCCCTGGAGATGCTGGATGGTTTCGGCGAGCATGATTTGCGCGCATTCGGCCAGGGGAAATGCGGAGACGCCGGTGCCGATGGCAGGAAAGGCGATGGATTTGAGTTTGCGTTCAGCGGCGAGGCGAAGCGAATGCGCGGTGGAGGTGCGCAACGTTTTGGCGGTGGTGCGCACGCCGCCGAGGCCCATGCTGGCGGCGTGAATGACGAAACGTGCTTTGAGTTTGCCCGCACCGGTGATGGCGGCATAGCCGACAGGGATGCTGCCGATTTCGTTGCACTCCTGCTGGATGGACTCGCCGCCCTTGCGATAGATGGCACCCGCAACGCCAGCGCCGAGGATGAGATCGTTGTTGGCGGCGTTGACGATGGCGTCGACATCCATGTCGGTGAGGTCGCCCTGCTGGATGAGGATGCGGTCGGTGAGGGGGGGCATGGAGGGTATTGTAGAACAGTTGGGATGCGTAGGGTGGAGTTGCGGAGAGCAGAGCGCGATATCAGATATCAGTTATCAGATATCAGGAAGCGGGTTCTCTCAAGATCAGTCGAGAAATCCGCTCAGCTGCCCCTCGGAGATCTCATTTGGTGAGGTTGTGATAGGCGGGTTCGTCAAAGCCGAAGAGAATTTGGGAGCCACGAATCAGAAGCGGGCGACGAATCAGGTTGGGCTCCTTGGCCATGAGCTTGATGGCTTCGGCACGTGATGGCGGATGGAGTTTCATGTTGCGTTTGCGGAAGAGTTCGTTACGTGTGTTGAGAAAGAGTTTGTAGTCACGCTCGCCGATGAGCCGGTCGAGTTCCGCTTCGGTGAGGCGCTGCTTATCGAGATCGCGTGAATCAAATGCAATATTTTCTTCGAGCAAGAGACCTCTTGCTTTGCGGCAGGTCGTTCAAGTCGGCTTCTGGTAGAAGGCAATTTTGCCAGGCATTTCGAGGTCTCCTGTTTTGCGAGATTAGATTTTAGCGCATCAGTAGCGCGGAACCTGAGGATCGATTTCGGTGGACCAGCGATCGATGCCACCGGCCATGGATTTGGCGGATTTTACGCCTTGCTGGCGGAGCCAATTGGCGACATCGAGGCTGCGCATGCCGTGGTGGCAGAAGCAGATGACATCCTCGTCGGTATCGAGTTTTTGGAGATTGGCGGGAATGGTGCCCATGGGGATCAGAACGGCGCCTTCGATATGGCAGAGGGCGTGTTCGTGGGGTTCGCGGACGTCGATTAGGAGAAGTTTTTCGCCGCGGTCGAGACGGTCTTTGACCTGGCGAGGTGTGATTTCGAGATCGGTCATTGGGGCTCCTGAGATAGCGTTTGCGCGATAAAGAGTAAAACGCAAATCTGGGAATTTTGCAAAAAGCCAAGACGAAATCGGCCACCACAGATGAAACGGAAAGGTAACCCAAGGCCCGGGCAAAAAAACCGCACCTGGGGCACCCGAAAAAGTTCTCAGTTTTAAGTTTTCAGTTGTAAGTTTCAGAGAAGAGAATTCCGGGAGGACAGTCAGGAGTGACTTTACCACGGGTCATTGGATGGCGGTTTTGGGGGCGATCCATTGTTTTTCTACGGACTGGATGTCTTCGATTGTGGCTAAGTCAGCGGGTTGGGGGAGCATTTCCTCTAGATAGGCGGGGAATGCCCGTTCATCGAGCAATTCGCCGTGGACGTCGTAGGGCTTGTGGGCGTGTTCGCCGATGTGGCGATTGAATTTGACGTCGGGAACGTAGAGGAGCGGCTTGCCCGCGGGGACATTTTTGTTGATCATGTCCACGAGCTTGACGCATTCCTGGTGATAGAGTTCGCGGCTGTGCTCGTTCATGCATTCGAGATTCACGCCGACGAGGGCGGTGGGCTCATCGTAGCGGCCTTTGAGGCCCCAGACGTAGAACCAGTGCGCGGAGCTGGAACGATCGACGCCGAAGAGATCGAGGCTGACGGGAACCCACTTGTTGATGTACTTCTGGATGATGGGTAGAGGAATGACGCCGGCTTTGACGATGCGCTTGATGCCGTCCTGACCCGTGCCGAGGTGGAAGGATTCTTCCTTGAGCATGGGAATCATGGATTGGGCGAGGGGCGCGAATCCGGAATAGCTGAGCATGGTGAGCTGGTATTTTCCATCGCGGTCCACGAAATCGGTGTAGACGAAAAAATCCAACCAATTATTGACGTCCTGATTGAAAGCGCCGAGGAGACGTTTCTGATCAAAGGCGCGGCGTTCCAGCATTTTTTGCGCTTCAACGCGGCCGCTGTAGCCGAAATGATTCATCAATAGGTGGCACATTTGCCAGCCGTGGCGCATTTCCTCGGTGACCACGCGGCAGAGGGACTGGCGATCGTGTTCGCTGGGAGCGGTTTCAAATAGGCGGCGCTGCTGTTCGACGGAAGCGAACTCGGTGTCGCCCTGATAGACGATGAGATTGAGGAGGGCGTCGCGCATGCGCTGATCGGGAATGCTGACGACCTTTTCCCATTTGGGGCGGCCTTTGTAAGCGCCGAATTCGACTTCGTTGGAACGGGTGGGACCGAATTTGGCCTCGAAATGGTAGTTGGTGATTTCGGGATAGTCCACACCGATGTCTTTTTGCCAAACGCGGAAAAGATCGACCCAATCATCGAAGGTGGTTAAGCGAGTTGCAGGCATGAGCGTTTGCCTCCTGAAGAATCGGACAACGAGAGATCATGAAATCTCAAGAGCACAGACAAGAATGTCTGTGCCACAAAAGCTAGAGGTCAGCGGCCATGGAAATTGG
>CAYOOS010000393.1:0-4578 GCA_964405585.1 uncultured Acidobacteriaceae bacterium
GTTGGGCTGGGATCGCCCGCGCCGCTTTGTGGTGATCCGCGAACAACTGCGCGCCCAGCGAGCCTCGCTGGGAAGAAAACTGCTCGATGTTCCCGGCTACACCTTCCGCCTCTTCGTCACCAACTCGGCTCTGCCGCCGGAGCAAATCTGGCGCGACTACAACCGCCGGGCGGACATGGAAAACCGCATCGCCGAACTGAAACACGATCTGGCCGCCGATGATTTCTGCCTGCGCCAGTTCTTCGCTACCGAAGCTGCCTTCCGCAGCATTCTGCTGTTGTTCAATCTGCTCGGAGAATTTCAGCGCGCCTGCCGCCTCCCCAGTTATCGCCAGCCCGCCACCCTGCGCGCCCAGGTTTTCCTCTGCGGCGCTCTGCTCGGTCGAACCGGGCATCGTTTGCTGCTGCATCTGTCCACTTCCTGGGGCGGCCTGCAACAGCGCATCACGCTGCTGGAAAACCTGTTAACGTACGGTCCCGCAACTTCGCCGAAGTTCCATCCGCAAACCCAAACATGATCCAAAATCGGCCATCAGATCCCTATGAAACCGACTTCAACTTCGGAATTCAGGATAAATCACTGAGTATGGATAACAAGGAAGGGTCGCATCAACTCGCATTCAGGCTGCCAAGACCGCTCACTCCTACCTTACGGACGGATTGGGTACACACAGGCTTCCTTGACAGTTGTAAACAGCAGGCCTACAATCTCGCGTTTGTGATTGTGAGGATTGAGGGAACCGTGGGAACTGCAACTATGGATAAGAAGCGTCTGGATTATTATAAGAAGAAGCTGCAAACTCGCCGCGAGGAATTGCTGAAATCCATCGCCCGGACCGAGGAAGAAGGACGGACGGCCGATGACGATCCCACTGTGGATCTCGCAGATAAAGCCGCCAATTCGTATACCAAGGAATTCTTGTTTGGGCAGACCAATACCGACCGGAACATGCTCGCGTTGATCGACGATGCGCTTTTGCGCATCAAGAACGGAACGTACGGCATCTGCATCGAGTGTGAAGAGGAACTCCAGCAAAAGCGTCTGGAAGCCGTGCCTTGGGCTCGTTACTGCGTATCCTGCGCAGAAAAGCACGAGCAAGGCCTGCTTTAGCTAAGTCACATCGTACGATCGACGTTGGACGCGGGCGTCTCGATCCTATCGGGACGCCCGCTTTGCGTAATTCCCGACTTGTCACTATTCGTGTCTTTTCCCGGGTTTTTGCTTTCACTGACGGTATTACCGGCGTAGGATTGGCCGACAATGACGAGCTTTGCCGCTTCCGTAAGGTCCCAATGGCGCGGCATGCGCGCGGCCCTTGCTTCTCTGGTATTTCCGGCTCCCTGCCGGATCTGCGGGAAAATGCTGGATACCGGCAATCGCATACCGTTCTGCCGGTCGTGTTTCCAGACTCTCACGCAGCCACTTCCCGCACCGTTGTGCGCACAATGTGGCCGGCCGATTGTTTCGGCCGCCGTCACCGGAGGCGTCACGGCGCCTCAATGCCATATGTGCCGGCGCGGCGCGTACGATTTCAATATGGCGCGAAGCTTTGGCGCCTACACTCCAGCAATGGCCCGTGCGGTACTTATGCTCAAATACGGCGAAGTCACGCCGTTAGGGAAGTGGTTTGCAGGGCTACTCGCGAGTCTTGTGAAAGGTGACTCCGCCACGTTCTGCGCGGACGTTTTAGTTCCCGTTCCCCTGGACCCGGGCAGGCTGCGCGAGCGCGGCTATAACCAAGCTGAACTCATCGCCCGCCCACTGTCCCGAATGCTGGGCATCCCTTTCGGAGCGTATTTGCTCGTCCGGACCCGGCCACGGCCGAACCAGCTGCGCCTGACCAGACGTGAGCGCTGGGAGACCGTGCGTGGCGCTTATGCTACGCATAAGAGGGCTCAGGTTGACAAAATGCGCGTTTTGCTGGTAGATGATGTATTCACCACTGGGGCGACTCTTGACGCTTGCTCGAAGGCTTTAAGGCAGGCCGGTGCGTCCCGGGTGATGGGTCTGACGGTTGCAAGAGCTCTGCCGCAGGTGCTAAACGCGGAGGTGCCAATGCGTTACCAGGACCTTGGGGAATGAAAGCATTTGGCCATAGCGGTAAACCTCCCCGGCCGAAACCCTTGCCGGAATCCCGAGGAGAACAGCGTCCGCCGGGCTCGATACCCCCCGCCGCCCGGAAACCCGCCATCATGCAGGAGCCTGTCCTCGTACTGAACGCCACCTTCGAGCCAATCAATGTCACCGCTGTACGGCGAGCCATGGTGCTGATGATCAAGGGCGTGGCCCAGGCGGAGGAGGTCAACCAAACACACGTACATTCGGCGTCCAGGGCGCTACCGGTGCCCTCTGTAATTCGTCTGCTGGCCTACCGGCATATTCCCCAGCAGACTCGAGCGTTGTCGCGGAAGAATATTCTGTTGCGGGATCGCAACACATGCCAGTTTTGCAGCCGTACGCTGCCGGCGTCGGAGCTGACGCTGGATCACGTGGTCCCGCGCTCGCGCGGAGGACGCTCATCGTGGGAGAACCTGGTCGCCTGCTGCTACCAGTGCAACAACAGCAAAGGCGACCGCACTCCTGAGGAGGCAGGCTTCGCCCTGGCGCGACGGCCTCGCCCTTTTACCCTCCATACCTCAAGGCAATTGATGCGGCTTATTGGCAATAAAGATGAGAAGTGGCGCAAGTATTTATTTTACTGAGACTTGCGCCTTGTCGGATATTACAGAAACCGAACACCAGCCTCTCTCGACCGCGCTAAAATTATTTTAATCTCTGCAACCTTTTTATTTTTGTGGCGTCTAATTAAGCAAACCACTACAAGGACACACCCCGGGAAGCAGCGTTGGTTATGCCAAGGCTGCTTCTCTTATTTTCGGGCTGTTTTTTGCACTGATTTGCTTTACCAAGTCCAACCACCCCTACTGCCTGAACATTACGCGTAAGCCCCTGCGCCAGTTCTCGGCCAGCGCGATGCGCACGATTTCGATTTCTGGGGACAAGTATCTTATTACGATATCATTGGCGGGATGGAATCGGAATCCAGGGGCAACCAGGAACAAGAGAGGCGGCTTTGGTTTGAGCGGCAGCTCGGGAAAGTACCCATACCTTTGGAAATCGTCCTGGGCATGGTGCCACCGCACGCGGAGCCAATAGTCGACCGCCTGCATCACCAGCTGAATATCTTCCGAAGCTTTCAGTTCGACAACCGCGAGCCGGCCGTCGCGAGTGGCTCCCAGCAAATCGATCCTTCCGCGCTCCCCGCAAGAGAATGCGGGGACTTGCGTGTAGATGTGCCGGGGATCGAGGCGGGCGTCGATCCGGGATGGGTCGGCAGCGACCATCGCTTCGAGCCACCGTTCCGGCTGCGCCCGGTAAAAGCGATGCTTGGTATCCAAAGCCAGTGGATGGCGGTGCGTCTCCATCTGGCGGACCAGCTTTTCAAGCGCCGGCCATTTTTCAGGCGTCAGGATTTGCTGGTGTTCGGCTAAGCCAAACCACATTGCGCCAAGCCGCCAGCGCGCAAATTCCAAGCCTCGAAAGCGCAACGTAACTTCCTGTGCGGCCGGTGCCAACCCGATGCGAATCGCTTCGGGAGCCAGCGAGCGGATTCGTTTGGCAAGCGGCAGCGCGGCGGCAATCGCCTGTTCGATTTCGCGCCTTGCAACGATCCACGTGGCCAGATTTCCGGCATCCGATATCGCAATTCGTCGCACTCGCCAATGCATCGGATCGTATTCGTACAACTCGACTTCCCGGGGAGGTGCGAGCGCTGTCATTCGGTGCGCCGTGGTGGCTGATCTGCCCCGAGGCAGGAACAGACGCAAACCGCTGATCGAATGCCGTCGCGCGCGTTCCCTGGCTCGCTGGAGCCAAATTAGCCCGAACGTTAGAATACCTTCGATTGTCGCGGCGTCTTCGTTTGGCGAGGCGCCGAGCACAGCGTAGGCCTCCGATCCTCGATGGACGATGCCCCGCGCGTACGAGCCTGAAAGCGAGCGGTGCAGATCGGCCGATGTAACCAGTGAATCGACCGTTTCATCGGGGAATCGGTCGGTTAATATCTGCCGCAAACGGTTGCAGAATTGACCGCGATCCACTCGGCGAGCGTCGCGGCTAGGTCCGGCCGCAATGAATTCGAGTTGCGTGGTACGCGAATGCCCGAAACGAATTACTTCAACGGTGACTCGCTCTTGCGATTCCTCCGCCATGCGCACCACCCGGCGCACCAGATTTTGCTGCGCGCCCCACAGGTGTAACAACGCCGCTTCACCCTGGGGGCGTACCTCATATCGCACGCCATCCAGCCCGGCGAGCCATTCTCCGTTTTCACGAACCTCGGGCACGCCCGCCGCGCAAAGCATGTCCAATGCCCGATGAAGATCGGCGGCCAATTCCATGGCCGCGGATTATAAGCGATCGTGGAACGCAGGCGACATGGACAAGTGTCACTGTTAGTGCCATCGGTAGGACAGGCTTCAGCCGATATGATTTTGAATTGGGACGGATTTCGAGACCACACCGGCTGAACGGCCTGAGTGTTTTGAATTTTGATGCGGCAGCCGAAGCCGAAAGACA
>CAYOOS010000394.1:0-4561 GCA_964405585.1 uncultured Acidobacteriaceae bacterium
CAGCGGTTTACGTAGAATGCCTTGAAGCCTTCACTCTCCAGGCCTTTTTTCACCAGATCGGCAGTTTTCTTGTCTCTGAATGGACCGACCTGCACGCGGTAGAACTTATCTTTTTGCGGCGTCTGCACGTAGGCCGCGAAATGTTTCTTCTGCAAACTGCTGGCGATCGAAAGCGCGTCGTCCTGCTTGGTCAGCGCAGCTACCTGCAGGATCATCGCGCCATTCGGAATCAGCGGCGCGCTCGTTGCCACCTTGCTCGGTTTCGAAGTGGCTGCGGCGGGCGTCGCTGGCTCGACCCTAGCCTTTGCATTCATGGTTTTCGATGACGGGGAAGCTGCAGGCGCATTCGGCACCGGCTCCAGGTGCGGCTCTCTCTTGGCAGGCTTGTTGCTGCCGTAAAATTCCCAATCGGAATTGTTGTTGGCCGTTGCGGGATCGGATTCGCTTGCCGTTGGCGGTGCTTCCGCGGTCTGCTTTCGCGCGGGTTCGGGTTTCGGCGCGACGTCAGGCTCAGTTGCGCGCGAGTTGTTGCTTGCGGCGCGCACCTGTCCATCGTATTGATTACGTCCCATGACGTAGCCGAGCGTGAAGAAGACACCCGAAAACAGCAGCATCAACAAAAACAGCCCGATGACGTGCTTGCTTTCAAGCACACGCTCGCCCGCTCCGCGCTTTCCCCCAGATGCCATCCTTATTTCTGCATCCCCCCGATGGACTGTGTCCATTTATTAATAATATCTATCGGAAGGGGGAAAACAATCGTTGTGTTCTTTTCGACACCTATCTCGGTCAAGGTCTGCAGATACCGCAATTGAATCGCGGATGGTTCCGTCTCCAAAACCTTGGCGGCGTCCGCAAGTTTCTGTGAAGCTTCAAATTCGCCCTGCGCGTGAATGACCTTGGCGCGGCGCTCGCGTTCCGCTTCCGCCTGTTTGGCGATGGCGCGCTGCATCTGCTCGGGGATGTCCACCTGCTTCACTTCCACTTTGCTGACCTTGATGCCCCAGGGCTCGGTGTCCTGGTCAAGGATGATCTGCAATTTTGCGTTCACTTTGTCGCGCTGCGAAAGAATTTCGTCCAGTTCAAACTGGCCGACGATGCTGCGTAACGTTGTCTGCGCCAATTGTGAAGTCGCGTACTGATAATTCTGCACCTGAGACATAGCTAGGTTCGCATCCACCACTCGGAAATAGCACACCGCGTTCACTTTCACGGAAACGTTGTCGCGCGTGATGATGTCCTGCGGCGGCACATCCAGTGTCTCCAGCCGCAAGTTGATGCGATAGAGCGTCTCAATGGGCCAGAACACCAGGTTCACTCCCGCGCTTTTTGCCTGAGGCAAAAGACGTCCCAAACGCAGCACCACTCCGCGTTCCCATTCCTTAATGATGTATAGCGAATTCCAAATCCATATCAGCAACAGAAAGATGACTATCGCCCCACCTAGTCCAAAGAACTGAAACATATCCGCCTCCTGAACTTGAACGAACCCTATCTGCTTGCGGTGGCCGGCGTTTCCACCGGTTCCACAATCAATTTCAATCCGTCGATTCGCACTACGTGAACCCCTTGGCCAACGGCAATCGCCGTCAGCGAGCCTGCGCGCCATAATTCGCCGTGAATCCGCACCATGCCTTCGCCGCCCGCAGAGAGCGCGGTGGTGACAATCCCCTCTTCGCCGAGCAATTCCTCTTTCCCAGTGGAGACTTTCCACCGCCGCGATCGCAGCACCAGCCGCATCAGGAATACGACAAGAATCGCAAACGGGATGGTAACCGCCAGGGCCACGCCAACGCTGACGCCTCCGGCCGTCAGCGGCGAACGGATCAAAAACATCGCGCCGAGTAGCATGGACACAACTCCTCCCACCAGCAATACCCCGTGACTCGCAAGCTTCGCTTCAAGCACAAACAACGCCAGTGCCAGGATGATTAGCAAAACTCCTGCCAGGTTCACCGGCAACAAATGCATCGCGTAGAGCGCAAGCAGCGCGCAAATTCCTCCGATTACGCCGGGCGCCACCACGCCGGGATGCGTAAACTCCGTGTACAGCCCAAGCACACCAACCATCAGCAGCACGAAGAAAACGTCCGGCTGCACGATGCGCGCCAGGAATTTCTGCCGGCCTGACAGTTCAAAATCATCAATTGTGTAGCCGTCCAGTGATAGCTTCTGCGTGCGTCCGTCAAAGCGCGTAATCTCCCGCCCGTTCAACTGCTTCAGCAGGTCTTCGCGATTGTTGGCGATCAGATCAATCATGTGCCCGTCGAGCGCTTCATTTTCGGTGAACGCGCGCGCATCCGTCACTGCGGTCTCCGCGAGTTTCGGATTGCGCCCTCGTTTTTCGCTGAAGCTGCGCAGAAACGCCGTGGCGTCATTATTGATCTTCTTGCGCAACACCTCGTCAATCGGTACGGAGAAACCACCAGGCATCAGGATGGGAGTCGAGGCGCCTGTCCGCGTCCCGGGTGTCATGGCAGCCACATCTGCCGAAAGCAAAATAAAAAATCCCGCTGAAGCGCCGCGCGCACCTGTCGGGGCGACGTACACGGCCACGGGCACCGCCGAATCCAGGATGTGGTGAATAATCTCGGTCATGGAATCGCTCAGCCCGCCGGGCGTGTCCATAAGGATGAGCACGAGCGAAGCGTGGCGCTGCGCCGCGTCGGTAATTCCCTCGTCAATGTAGGTGGCAAGAATCGGCTCAACCATGTCATTGAGTTTCAATTCCAGCACCAGTGGCGCAGCGTGTTCATCCGCGGCCGAAGTCGCGGGCGTCAGCGCACACATCAGCACAAAAACTATGACAACGGCGGAGAAGAGGCTACCCGCCGCCCAACTCCTCTTATTGCCCGCGGAGAGTAATCTCACAAGTCGTTTCACGATCATTAAGCCCCGAGTGATCATTTTGTGCCTCCCGTGGGCTTGCTTGGTTGCAGGTGTTGCAGCAATTCCTTCGCGCCCGGATAATTTGGCGCCAGCTTCACGGCCTTCTCGACTTCCGCCCGTGCGAGCTCCGGCTTTTTCTGCTCCAGATAAACCCGTGCCAGCGTCGTCCGCACGGCCGCGGAATCGCGTGCCGCCAGCGATGCCTGCAGTTCCTGAACTGCCTCATCCAGTTTACCTCTTCGGCGGTACATTTCGCCCAGTTCCATGTGCGCCGCGGCGTTCTTGGGCTCCGCGGCAAGCGTCGCCCTAAATTCCTTCTCGGCGGCGTCCAATCGTCCCGCGGCAAGATCCTGCCGGCCGGCGCGCACGTGGGCAGCCGGCGTGTCCGTTGGTTGCGCCAAATCCCCACCGGCGGAATTCGGCGCGGCCGGACCACGCAGTTCCAGGCGCAACGAAGTGGTATCCAACTCCTGTTTGACTCGTTCGTACCTGCTGGTCCCTTCTTTCTTCACGTCGAGCTTGATCAACGGCAGGGCATTCGATCCCAGCGCATCGGAAGCAGCTTCGCGTTCGCCCGCCGCTTCCTTCTTCTTTCCCGCTTTCACGAGGGTGTAGATCAGAAAGGCGTAATCTTCGGGATTATCGGGCACGCGATTCATAGCTTCGCGAAAATGGGTTGCGGCCGCGGCCAGGTCGTTCTGGCGAAGCGCCAGCAACCCGCGATTGAACGGGTAGTCGTCTTCGTCGGGATCAATGTCGGCCGCGCGGCTGAGCGCCGTTTGCGCCGCGGCGATGTCTCCCTGGCGGGCGCGCGCCAGCGCTAGATTATTCAGAATCTCCGGCAGGTCCGCGCCGCTCACCAGGTTATGGCGCAAATCTTCCTGCAGCGATGCAAACACCTCCTCGGCTTTGTCGGGCTGGCCCAGACGTAAGCGGCACACCCCAATCGAGAAGCTGGCTTCCACGCTTCGCTCATGTGCCGGAGGAACCTTCGCGAACCACGGCAAGGCAGCATTGCAGTCATTCCGCGCAAAATAGATTTGCCCCAAGGCAAACGCCGGATCGGGCCAGTCTGGCTCCAACCGTGCCGCCTCCTTCAAATCGCGCAGCCGCACCTCATCGTCATTGGCGAGCAGCCCGCGAACATACTGCTCAAACGCGGCCAGTTGCAAAGGACGCTGCAGATAGGTGAACTCCGGCAGGCCGAGGGGATATTTGGAATCGCATGATTTGACCAATCGCCACACAAGTCGCGTATGCAACTCCATCAGTGATTCCAGCGCGCCCTTTTCCTGCACCACGGCCAGAAGCGAAGGTGGATTCACGCGAAGTACGCGCGCGTTCGCGGTCAGAGTTTTTCCATCGGACGTGAAATTCCCGTACACCACAAAGTCCGCATCCAGTTCCTGCGCCACGTGCAGCATGGTCGCGCGGCTGATTTTGGCGGAGGCAGGCAGACCGTAAAGGTCCAATTCATTCACGCGCCCGCGGTGAGAATAGACTTGCTGGCCCGCGGACGAGAGCCGCTGGATGGTTAATTCCTCCAGCCCTTCGCCCAACCAATCGAATCGCGCCCCCGCGCCTATATTCTCAAACGGGAAGACCAGGTAAATGCCTTCCTGCGGACGTGCGTGCCGATTGCTCTGCGTTGCGGGAGTTGTCTGCTGGGCGG
>CAYOOS010000395.1:0-4545 GCA_964405585.1 uncultured Acidobacteriaceae bacterium
AGAAGGCAGCGCCGTAAAAATAAATGGCCGCCCGCATCCGCACCATCCTGGAAATGATCAAGTTTGAGCATTCGGTGTTTGCCTTGCCGTTTGCTTTAACCGGAGCATTGCTCGCGGCGCGCGCCAAACAGCATGGCTGGCCCACGCTGCACCAGGTTCTGTGGATCGTGATCGCCATGGTGGCCGCGCGCTCTGCCGCCATGACCCTCAATCGCATCGTTGATCTCCGCTACGACAAGGAAAATCCGCGCACAAAGATGCGCGCTCTGGCCACCGGTACTCTCTCCGTGCCGTTTGCCTGGATTTTCACGGTCGCCGCCGTCGCCTTGTTCTTTGTGGCCGCGTGGCAATTGAACCTGCTTGCGTTGAAATTAGCTCCCCTGGCCATCGCCGTCCTGTTTTTCTATTCCTTTACGAAACGCTTCACCACGTGGTCGCATCTCTTCCTCGGCTTTGCCCTGGGCATTTCGCCCGCGGCGGCATGGATCGCCATCACCGGAAGCCTCGATTGGCGCATGCTCATCTTGTGCGCCGCAGTCACGCTGTGGGTCGGTGGCTTTGACGTCCTGTACGCTTGCCAGGACATCGAATTCGATAAGCAAGCAGGGCTGTTTTCCGTGCCGCGACGTTTCGGCATCGCCGCTGCGCTGATGATTGCGCGCGTCATGCACGTGGGCGTGGTGCTCTTGCTTGGCTGGCTGGCCGCGAGTTTCGGCTTGCCGTGGCCTGCGTGGGCGGGAATTGTCGTCGTGGCTGCGCTCCTTGGTTATGAACATTCGCTTGTAAAAGAGAACGATCTGAGCAAGCTGAACGCTGCGTTTTTCACCGTGAACGGCTATATTAGTATGCTGTTTCTATTGTTTTGGGGCGCTGCCGCGGCGTTTTGGCGAGTTTGAATTTTTCGCAAGTTTTGAAATGCAAATTGGATGTAGCGGCCACCCTGGCGTGGCCATCATAATAAGTACAGGGATAAACAGAGAGACCGTGGCGGAACTGACGCTCACTGACAAAAGCCTGCAACCCATCGCCGATAAGGTGTTGGCGGGAGAACGCCTTTCTTTCGACGATGGCGTTGCGCTTTACCGCACGCCCGATCTGCTGGCTGTCGGTTGGCTCGCAAATTTCATTCGCGAAAAGCGCCACGGCAACATCACCTATTACAACGTCAATCGCCACATCAATCCCACCAACGTTTGCGTGGCGCATTGCAAGCTCTGTGCCTTTGGCCGCGATCCCGGAGCCCCGGGCGCGTACACCTTCACGCTCGAAGAGATGTATGAACGTGCCGATCAGGGCGTGCGCGAAGGCGCCACGGAATTTCACATCGTGGGCGGCCTGCATCCCGATCTCCCCTTCGATTTCTTCATGGAACTGATTCGCGGCCTCAAGCAGCGTCACCCGCACGTGCACTTGAAAGCGTTCACCATGGTTGAGGTGCACTATTTCGCGCGCATCGCCAAGCTCACCATCGATGAAACTCTCTTGAAGATGAAGCAAGCCGGCGTGGACTCCTGCCCGGGTGGCGGCGCCGAGATTTTTCATCCGCGTGTGCGCCGCATCATCTGCGATCACAAAGTCAGCGGGCGCATGTGGCTCACCATGGCGAAAAAAGCGCACCGCCTGGGCCTGCCGTCCAATGCCACGATGCTCTACGGCCACGTGGAAACCGCCGAAGAACGCGTGGATCATCTCGTGAAATTGCGCGAAGCCCAGGATGAAACCCACGGCTTTGTCGCCTTCATCCCGCTCGCATTCCACCCGGACAATACGCCGCTGGCGCACATTCCCAAGCCCACAGGTTACGACGACCTGCGCAACATCGCGATTTCGCGCCTGCTGCTGGATAATTTCAACCACATCAAGGCCTACTGGATCATGCTGACGCCGAGCGTCGCACAGATCGCCTTGCGCTTCGGCGCCAACGACATGGACGGCACCGTCGTCGAAGAAAAGATTTACCACGATGCGGGCGCGAAAACGTCCGAGTTCACCTCGCGCGCCGACCTGGAACGCCTCATCCGCGCCGCCGGCCGCATCCCCGTCGAACGCGATACCCTCTATCGCCCCATCGATCGCTCCAAACTTCCTCCCATCGCCCCCACAACTCCGCCTGGCCTGGTCTCTCTGTCCCTGAATGTCTGATGCCCCAACTCGCGCATGTCTCAGGTGAGGTTATTTCCTACCTGCAGATGTGCCAGGCGTGGAGTACCAGCTTTCAGCGCGGAATGAACTTTAGGCTCAGGCCCGACTCCAGCGTAATCCTCATGAGTCGCCGTGCGAATGCACCATATAAGGATCGCATCGAGGAAGATGGTCGCGCTCTTATCTACGAAGGCCATGATGTTTCTCGTACCGCGCTCACCCCAAATCCGAAACTAGTTGATCAGCCGCGTACAACTCCTGGCGGTAAACTCACGCAGAACGGAATGTTTGCCGAAGCCGCGCTGAAAGTGAAGAAAGGCAAAGCATCGCCTGAGCTGGTGGCAGTGTACGAAAAGATCCACGCAGGAATCTGGGCCTTCAATGGATTCTTCAAGCTGACAGATTCTTGGACGGAATCCGATGGTCACCGGCAGGTTTTTAAATTCCGGCTAGAGTTATTTGAAGATGCCACTGAATTGCGGGCCAATACACAGGATGAACTTCCCCACTCGCGCCTCATCCCCTCAGCAGTGAAGCTAGAAGTTTGGACTAGAGACAAGGGGCAATGTGTCCTTTGCGGTGCGCACGAGAACCTGCACTTTGACCATGACTTACCATATTCCAAGGGCGGCTCTTCGCTGGTTGCAGCAAACATCCGACTCCTCTGCGCGAAACACAACCTCTCCAAAGGCTCCAAAATCCAATAAGTTCTAGGCCCTGCCGGCGGTTGGTCACTGCCGCTCCCCCTCGAAACCGATTAGGCTAGCGAACCGTCATAGTTTGGTGTCATATCCCCAAAAGGTGAGAGGTCCAGATGCGAACCATAATTCTGCTGACGATTTCCAACATCTTCATGACTTTTGCCTGGTACGGCCACTTGAAGTTCCGCAGCGTCCCCCTGTGGAAGGTGATTATGGTTAGTTGGGGCATCGCTTTCTTTGAATACTGTTTCCAGGTGCCCGCGAACCGCATCGGGTCCTACGAATTCACCACCGCGCAGCTCAAAACCATTCAGGAAGTGATCACACTCTCCGTTTTCTCGATCTTCTCCATCGCCTATCTCGGCGAACCGCTGAAATGGAATTACCTCGCTGGGTTCGCCTGCATTTCCCTGGCGGTATTCTTTGTTTTTCACCGGTGGTAGGATGCTCCCGGTGTCCATGCGTCCCGCCCCTCTTTAAATTGGCATGAACCCTTTCGCTGGGCGTTTGAATCCAAGGATTAGCTAAACAGCCGTCAAATCAGAAAGAGGAGAATCATTCATGCAACGCAAAGCTTCCGCAGTCTGGCAAGGCGACCTGAAATCGGGCAAGGGTTCTATTTCCACCGATAGCGGCACGCTGAAGAACACGCAGTATTCCTTCAGCACGCGCTTCGAGAATGGCGTGGGCACCAATCCCGAAGAGCTGCTTGCGGCCGCGCACGCCGGCTGCTTCACCATGGCGCTTTCCGCGCAACTTGGCGGAGCCGGTATCACCGCCACGAAACTGGAGACCACCTGCACCATTTCCCTAGAAAAGGTCGGCGAAGGTTTTTCCATCACCAAGAGCCACCTCGATCTCGTCGCGACAATTCCCGGCGCGGACAAAGCCAAGTTCGACGCCGCCGTGAAAGCCGCGGAAACCGGCTGTCCCGTCTCCAAACTGTTCAAGGCGGAGATCTCCGTGAATGCGCGGCTGAACTCCTGATCGCCGCCGCGCATTTCCATATAAAGCGAGTACAATGCTGCGCATGATTCCCGTTCCGGGCGTCTTTCTTGCTGGTATCGCTGTTTTTCTGGTCGTGGCGTGGGATGCCTTTGAAGCGATCATCCTGCCGCGCCGCGTCACCCGGAAATTCCGTTTTACGCGTTTCTACTACCTCTTCAGCTGGTCCATGTGGAAGGCTATCGCGCGCCTGCATTCTTCCCACAAGTTGCGCGAGACCTTTCTCGGATTCTACGGCCCCATCTCCTTGTTGGCCCTCGTGGGCGTTTGGGCCATCGGCCTGGTCATTGCCTTTGGCATGATGCAATACGGCGCGGGTTCGGCGGTCAATGTTTCGGGTTCCAGCCCCAGTATATTCACGGACATGTACCTCAGCGGCACGACGTTTTTCACGCTGGGACTCGGTGACGTTGTGCCGCGCTCCGGCCTGGCGCGCCTGCTCGTAGTCGCCGAAGCCGGATTTGGTTTCGCCTTTCTCGCTGCCGTGATTGGCTATCTTCCCTTTATTTACGGCGCGTTCGGCCGCCGCGAAACGAATATCGCATTGCTCGATGCACGGGCAGGCACACCGCCTACTGCGGGCGAGTTGCTCCGCCGCCACAGTTATCCCACGGGCCACGAAGCGCTGCGCATTCTACTGAAAGACTGGGAGCACTGGTGCGCGGAATTATTGGAGAGCCATCTTTCCTATCCCGTG
>CAYOOS010000396.1:0-4537 GCA_964405585.1 uncultured Acidobacteriaceae bacterium
TCGGCGATGCATGGCGGGACCATCGTAAGGTTGCCGGAATTCCGGTAGTGCTGCGTTGAGTTGCCCGCGGAGGAAGCGGGCGGGACAAAGGAATGAGTGAGAGGAATTCACAACTCGAGGGCCAGTTGCTGATCACCAGCGTGCGGACAGGGAACACGGAGATCTTTCTGGTGGACGCGAGGTGGGGGGATGCGGTGAATTTGACGCGGTCCGCGACATCGGAGAACCGCTATCCGATGTGGTCACCCGATGGCACGCAGATTGTGTTTACGTCCGACCGGGGCCTTCATGGCACCTACGACTTGTACGTAATGGATGCAGACGGGAAGAACGTGCGGCGGCTGACGAATGTGGAGGAAGGCGGGATTTGCTATTTTCCGACCTGGAGCGGGCAGGCCATTTATTTGGGGTACGCGCCGCCGAAGGATGGCGAGGGAGTGATTGGGAGAGTGGCGAGCGACGGCACAGGATTTGAAATCGTTGCGCCGGGGCGGGACCCGGCAATCTCGCCAGACGGGAAGACGATTGCGTTTACACAAACGGTGAACAAGGGCTACTGCCTGTTCCGGATGAATGCACAGGGGGGAGATCGGCAGCAACTGACCAGACACGAAAATGCGATCGGAGCGGTGGCGCCGATCTGGTCGCCGGATGGAAAGAAACTGCTTTACAGCGATGAGGTGAGTGGAAAACTGGAGATCTTCTGTTGCGATGAGGATGGCAACGAACAGCGACAACTGACGAAGCTGGGACAATTCGCGGCGTCGGCAGCGTGGTCACCCGACATGAAGCACATCAGTTTTCGATTGACGGACTACGACTACTGGCGATATCCGGACGCCAAGGAATACATCTACCGTGAGAAAAAGGCCGACAAGCGACCGGTATGGGTGATGGAGGGCGACGGCTCGAATCCGCATGTGCTGGAAGTGGCGCATTACCATTGCGCGATGGATGGTAGCCGGGCCGCATGGAAACCAAAATGATCAAGATAGCTGCGAATGCCCTGATTTGGACGACGGATTTCAGCGCAAAGAATTTTTCGCTACTGCCAATGCTGCGGGAAAAAGGGTTTGACGGATTTGAGCTACCCATTTTCGAGCCAGCAAGGGTGAATACGGAGGCCATCCGTGGCGCGCTTGCGCAAAACGGGCTGGAGGGCACGGTCTGCGCGATATTGCCGTCCGATTTGAACACGATCAGCGAAGATAGCGAGGTGCGGAAGCGCACGCGGGAGCATCTGGCCGCGACAATTGAGGTCACGGCGGAACTCGGGAGCAAGCTGATGGCCGGGCCGATTTATTCGCCCGTGGGTTATTTACCGGGGCGGCGGCGAACTACGGAGGAATGGAAATGGGCCGTTGAGACTTTCCAGAGCCTGGAAGAAGTTCTTGCAGCGAATGACGTAATGATGGCAATCGAGCCTTTGAACCGCTTTGAAACGTATTTTCTGAATACGGCTTCGGACGCGGTCCGGCTTTGCGAGGAGATCGGGCATTCCCGGATTGGCGTGCTGCTGGATACCTTTCACACGAACATCGAGGAAAAGGATGTGGCGGGAACGTTTCGGGCCGCGGGTGGGCGGCTGCGCCATGTGCATGCTTGCGAGAATGATCGCGGAATCCCGGGAACGGGCCATGTGGATTTTCCGGGGATCGCGCGGGTGCTGCGAGAACTGAACTACGACGGTTGGATAACCATTGAGAGTTTCGGTTATACACACAAGGAACTGGCGGCGGCTGCAGCAATTTGGCGAGACCTGGCACCCAGCCCGGAGGCCATTGCATTTGAAGGAATCAAGTATCTGCGAAGGACACTTAGCCAATAGATCTGGGCCCCAACAGACCTGCCGGGCGAGAAGACAAATCAACGAACATCTAGCGGAGGGCCAGAGAAGATTTCGCGGGAGCATGGGTCAGATTCGCGCATGGCATATTCGAGAGAGGCCCATCCAGACATTGCCTAAGACTGACAAGTCGGGCTGAAACGGGTAGCAAGAGAGGACGTTAGCGCCGTGGAATACGCAGAGAGGAGCTTTGACGGATTCAATACTGCTATGTTAAGAATTCGTTTTGCCGCATTCAGGCTATGGAGTAGAGTCCAAGGGATGCCGCAAGTCAAACAGGGAACGGGCAAAGGTGTGGAGCAAAGTTTTCGTTGGGAGAATGTTCACTCGGTTGTGGACCCGCAGATCCGTGAGGACGGGGCGCACATCTGGCCGTTCGACCCGTCCTTTCCCGTGGATGTACGGGCCTTCGCTTTTCAAAAACAGCGGAATATCCGGTTAACTCGCCATGATTATTTTGAGCTGCTGTACGTGTATTCGGGAGAGGCCGAGTACCAGGTGCAGGAGCGCCATTTTGTAGCCAAGAAGAATGATCTGATCGTAATCAACGGAGCGAGTTACCACCGGCTAAGCAAAGTGGTGGCAGGCCCGTTCAAGGTGATCGTGTTGTATTTTCTGCCGAACGTTCTGCGCGCACCTGCGGGAACGGGTGAAGACGTTCAGTACTTGATGCCTTTCCTTCTTCAGGACAATATTTTCCCGAATATGGTGTCGCGGAGAGCAGGACTTCACGCAGAGATTTTTGATCTGGTAGTGAAGATTCAGGCGCAACTCCCAGCAAACACAGAGCGGGCGCGACTGGCTGCGCGCACCTACTTGCAGATGATTCTGATTCTGTTGATCAATCATTTCAAGAAAGACATGGAAGCAGCAGAAGTTTTCGACCGGCGGGAGAAGGCGCTGCAACGGATGAAGCCGCTGTTCGATTTTGTCGAAACGCATTATCCGGAGCCGATCGCGCTGGCGACAGCGACAGCGATCGTGGGGATGAGCAAAGCGCATTTCATGCGTTCGTTCAAGAAAGTGACGGGCCAATCGTTCGACGGCTACCTGAACCATTTCCGGATTGCAAAAGCGCAGGCGCTGCTGGCCTCGTCTGACAAACCGATTCTTGCGGTGAGCCGGGAAGTGGGATTCAGCGACCAGAGTTATTTTGGCCTGGTATTTCGCCGGCTGGTGCGCGCCACTCCCAGGGAATACCGGAGAATGCTGGCTACCTGTTAATCCATATTCATTGAGACAAGAAGGAAAGTCCGATCTCGAAAGAGAGGGCGGCAAGAGTGTCGAGTCAGGAAGAATGAAGCCGGGTAAATGGATCTTGTGCGGAGCGCTTGGGGTGGCCGGTGCGCTGCTGGCGGGAGCGTTTCCATTCAGGGCGGAACCACGCGCGCAGACGGCAAGAAAGCAGTCCGTCGCGTGGTTCACAGAGATTGGCAAAAACTCCACTTTCTCCTATGTGAGCAATAACGGATTGACGGGGCGAAAATATTTCCCGCAACCAATGTGCGGGGGAATCGCGGCGATTGATTATGACAACGACGGGCTGATGGACTTGTTCTTCACGAACGGGGCAAAGCTGCCGGAACTTGAAAAGACGGATGCTTCTTACTACAACTGCCTGCTGCGGAACAAGGGAGACGGCACGTTTGAAGACGTGACGGCCAAGGCCGGTCTGGAGGGGAGAGACCTTGGATTCAGTTTTGGAGTGGCGGCCGGAGATTACGACAACGACGGAAATGAAGATTTGTTCATCTGCAACGCGGGCCGGAATACGCTGTATCACAACAATGGGGATGGGACGTTCACGGATGTCACGATTGGATCGGGGCTGGAGCACAAACCGGAAAATTTGCTGAGCGTTGCTGCAGCATGGTTTGACTATGACAATGATGGACTACTCGACCTGATCATTTCCAATTACACAATCTGGACACCGGAAACCGACCAGCGTTGCCTGAACGATGCGAAACAGGACCTTGCTTGCAGTCCAACGGTATACAAGAGCGTCTCTTCGCGGCTGTATCACAACCTGGGGCATGGGAAATTCGAGGATGTGACAGATGCCTCGGGAATTGGGAGCGTTGCAGGAAAAGGCATGGGCATTTCCATTGCCGACTACAATGGCGACGGATTGATGGACATCTTCGTTTCCAATGATACGGAACGAAACCACTTGTTCATCAATCAGGGGGATGGAACATTTAAGGAAGAAGGAATCCTCTACGGAGTGGCTTATAACGACACGGGCGCGACGGTATCCGGGATGGGCAGCGACGCGAAAGACTTCGATAACGATGGGTGGGTGGACATCGTCTACAACGATTTGATGACGCAAGTGTTCGGGCTTTTCCGGAATGAAGGCGGGCACTCGTTCGATGACGTTTCGCAGCAGACACACTTTGACAGATTGAGCCGGCCGTTTTCGGGATGGAGCATTGGATTCATCGATTATGACAACGATGGCTGGAAAGACATCTATTCGGCGAATGGAGATGTAGACAACGTAATAGCCGACTCGAAGCAACATGACACGATGTTTCAGAATGTGGGCGGGAAGACGTTCGTCGATGTTTCAGAACAGATGGGGATGGATTTTATGCCGTTGGGGTATCACCGCGGGTCGGCGTTCGTGGACCTGAACAACGATGGATTCATGGACCTGGTGGTGACGGCGCTGGGCGAAAGACCAAG
>CAYOOS010000397.1:0-4504 GCA_964405585.1 uncultured Acidobacteriaceae bacterium
TCGGCGTTTGTCGGCTACCTCTTGGTCCCACCGGATGCCCGCCCTCAAACCCCGCCAAGCGCCGCGACAAAGTCTTTCCCAAACCCAAACATCGAACGATTCGCCCATTGAAGGAGACAACTAACATGACGAACGGAACCAACGACCACAGCAATAACCGCAAGAGCCGCGTTCACCAGCGCGCGCGCCCTTATTCTTATATGCCACATTAACCGTGGCCATCGTCGCCATCATCGCCCTCGCTATCGATGCGCACCAGCTTTCCACGACAGTATCGGCGCTGCAGGAAGGCATGCAGGCGCAGAACGCCAGGCTCACAGACCAGCTTGCCCAGGCCACCGCGGACAACAACCAACATCTGGCAGCCGTTGCCCAACAGGCCAGCGAAACCGCGACGGCTGCTGAAGAGCACGCGCGGGCGGAAGTGCGGAAAACCGGCGCCAACCTGACAGCCAGGCTCGCTGAGCAGCAGCAGGTCGCTGGCGAAGTCGATCAATTGAAGCAGGGCTCCAGCGACGCGAGCACGAAGCTCACTGAGATCAGCGCGGATGTGAGCTGCAAGAACCCGTCGGAAATTAGCGTGACACACTAGCACGACTCGCCATTCCCGCTGCGGCGAAGTAGGATAAGTCCCGCCCTGGCCGAAAAGAGTCCTTTCAGACCAGGGGAGGGACCTTCTGGAAATGGCCGGAATATGCACCTCACACAAAGTAATGTTGGGTGGGTTTTTCGGCCACCCTTCCCCTCGGGTTTATGTGCCCGGCGATTCTAGTACAGTGACCTCTTCCAGCAGAATCTCCGCCACCCGGCCATCCGGTGTAGAGTTTTGAATGATGAGGCTGTCAGCGTCAGCGGCGTCGGCGATCTGGAGGAAAATTGTCCGGGTCTCGGTGCCGGCGGCTACGAAGCTCCGATCCTGGAACGCCGTGCCCGCTCGATTTAACAGACCGAAGCCGCCTTCACCTTGGAGCACCGTCGCCCGAATACGGATCCATATCTCGCCGGCCATGTTCGAGGGAATGGATAACGGGAGTGCTGCAGCATAACTCCACCTTCCTGCTGGTGTGACGATGCGAGTCCTGGTCCCTTGCTGGATCTGAGCCTGCGGATGGGCCACTCGAATCTCCTGAATCGCTCCAGCGATCTCACGCAGATCGTTCCGCTTCGGTGTTATCCTGGGAAGCCCCCGATTCTTCCGGTAATTCTCCCTGATTTCATCGATGCTATAGAATGGCCGCGTATCATCGGCAACTCCCCCGATCCCGACTTTTGGATTGGAATAAAAGCGCACGCCCTTCTGTCGCATCGCAGCCAGTTGTGGCTGAAAGTCGCTCGGCGCCGCGAACCCGTCCAGTTGCTTTTCAAAGCAAGAGCGGTCCTCGCCGGAAATGACAATGTTCTGCTGGAAATGTACATCACAGATGCAATCGATGCCAGGCTCCGGGCATCGGATGGGGGCCTCCTGCAACTCGAGGCGATTCTCAAAGATGTTTCCTAGCGACGGACTGTGGACGGTAATGCAGGGAGTGATGTTGCCGGTTTGGAGATTGACAGCAATGATCCGGCTCCCCCCCAAACAAAGGAGATCTGTAGTATCCAGCCCACCCTCCAACTGGATGTGCTGACTCAAAGAAGAGAAATGACCGCGCAGTAGATCCTTTTGCTCCACTGTATAGGCGCCGGGGTAATTGTTGGACATCAGGGTTGTAGGATAAAAGCAGATACCCATGTCACGACAGCGGTCAGACAGTTCCTGCAACCGGCCGAGCCGCTGGGGCTGGCCGACAAAGCGCAGGAATACCTTGTGCCCCGCGTCTTTCAGCATCCGGATTTTTTCGAAGTAGCTCAGCTCATTCATCTCGGCCTCGGGATGAAATGACGCCATAATGTAGTCTATTTGCGGATGCGCATGCTGCAGCAGGAAACGAAACCCCGGATGGTTGGAGCCGACCAAAAGGGCAGTGTTGAATGCAATGCGATGCCCCGCTGCGATGAGAGGCGCAGCAAGCCGATCCAGATTCGGCGCGATTAGAGGCTCTCCGCCCGTCAGTACCAGGAGCCACTTAGTTCCTGGCTCCGTCCGTGACAGGAAAAATGAGGTGACTTTCTCGATGAAGGACGGATCCCGGAACGGCTCAAGCTGGGCGAAATCAAGTACCTGCCCGCTTTCGGCGAGCCAACAGTATCCGCACCTGTGAGTGCAGGTGTCAAACATATATATCTCTGCGATCCGGTACGGCGGTGGATTCGGACCGGGCAGCGATTGGATTGTATGCAGAGGCTGTTGAATCACGAGGTTCGATCCGGAAACCGGATTGGGGGGTCTCCTAAACCAACTTTTCCATTTTGGTCTATCACGAACGTATTCTACACTTCCAACGCCTTCCTTGGGCCATTTTGTTTCATCCTGCGACTGCGCGCCCGCCTAGCCATGGCTGCGAGCCTGCACAAAAGCTATTTGTGCCTGCATCGCCGAGTGGCGCCAGGGACCGGTTCTGAAACGGCATTGCACTCAACGCAGGCTTCCCGGAAGAACACGGTATTCTCGGGAGGACGTGTTCAAGCTGCTTGCCGGCGGAGAAATACGACGGCAGCGATTCGCCGCCGAGGAAGACTCGCGTCGATCCCAACGAAGTCGGATAGGTCGGGAAACAGCGAAAGTCATATACACTGCATGCGTTCCTTTCGGCGTTCTCGGCTTCGGGAACTATCGCTGCTTGGGGCCGGCCGGCGCGAGTGCCAACTGACGCTGGAGTCGAGGAAGCCCCCCTCCGCGCAGCCTTAGCGGCAATCGTCAGTAATCGACGTTAAGAAAGATCGGAACCCTCAGGCCCAGGCCGCTGGCAGCCTGCCCGTTCGGCTGCCCAGGCAGGGAAGGAAAACCGTGCAGCCGGTTCTTCAGAACAGACGAGCTGGTTTCCATCTAATGTTCGGCCGAACCGTTCTCACGACACTTCAGCCGGCCCATTTCTCACGCGGTACCGAATTTAGTCCCAATCGGCTCGTTCGGAACTGGTGACGCCGGATTCTTAGCACGGCAGCCGCTCCGTTGGCTCGGACGACCGCTCCCGAGACCACCAGTTGCAGTCTTACTGCCCCGTCGAGCAAGACTGGCCAATCGATGCATACCGTAAGCCTCAGACCCATGATCAGAGGGCTGTCGGTAGTGAAGCTCAGTCCGGAGCTACTCATGTCAATGGTGCGCCCCGAGCCAGTTTTTACGAGCGCGCGGCGGCGGTCCGACACGGTATAGTTGACCTTCAACTCCATGGCAAACCTGGTAGAGGCCCGGCGCTCGGTGTTGACGGTGTTCGGCATTTGTAGGTATGCTCGGTACGACGTTCCACGACTCCAAAGTGAGGGTCAGAATGCCAACTATATCTCTGGCCTCTGAGGGCCCAAAGTCACTGTTAGCCCCGCTTGCTTCAGGTGAAAACGATGCACCTTTCCCGAGCTATGCCGCGCGATTCTGCTTACCGAACATCCGTTTGACTGCCCGTACCCATTCCTGTTTGGCTGCATCATCGATGAGACCGGGCGTCGCTTGAAAGTAATTCACGCCCGGCAGAGCTCTACCTTGCGGACCTAATGCCATCACATTCAGTTGTGCCTGCGTGCGGCGAAAGTGGGCAATGAGTTTGGAAACGCCCGGCATAGATGCATTCACGATCGCCAAATCCAGCCGAGTCAAGGGCTTGCGGCCTACGACAGAGATCGCTTCGGAAGGGCTGCAAGCGGGCCACGCTCGGTAGCCTGCACCGATCAGGGCAGCCCCCAACCAAAAAATGAACCCGAGATCGTTGTCAACAATCAGGATGTTCTTCATGGCCCCTCGTCAGTTGTATCCATCGCGTGAGATCGCGATATGCTTGGAGCACGACAATGGCCAGAGATCTCGCCTTTTGTTTTCAAGGGGAGCCAAACTTCGTCGGGTAGAGATTTCTTACCGGCAGACAGCTACCACCGGAACTACACAACGGGTCGGCAGGCGAACCTTCACTCGGACAGGATGGCCTGAACGGTTACTGTCCCGGCTTGACGTCGGCTTTAATGAACGCTCAGATCAGGCCATGCAGACGGGTTGCCGATTGACTGGCCTGTTAGGAGTAGCGCGCGGAAATCCGGAATTCGCGGCCGGTACGTCGCCGAAAGGATTGTTATTTCGGACACCAATCGTTATGCGGCCGATCTTTTCCTCAGCGAGGCGGCGCCCTTCACCACGGCACGTATTAAGACTGTGCCTGCCATCCCAGGAGAGAATGAGCAATATTGAACTAGACGGAGGGTCCGCCGTCCGGCTACACTGCTTGTGGGCGGTCCGCATGTTGGCGCTCCCCGCGCCATCGTGCTCAGAGGGGCCGCTGCCGCGGGTCGAACGCTGCAGAGTTAGCGACACCATGACCCGACAGCGCAACGGACGCCCTCACACAGATGAAAGCAAACCGCAATCCGCCATTCAGCGCGAAACACTTTCTGGCCAAGGCCGGGGCCGGAAGGGCCGTAA
>CAYOOS010000398.1:0-4486 GCA_964405585.1 uncultured Acidobacteriaceae bacterium
CATGGTTGTGCATGTCGATGCCAAGAGTCTTGGAAAGAACCTGCGCAACGCGCGGATCGACTCCTTCGGCCGCGCTCAACCACGCCGGTCCGATCAACATCGTTCCGCCAGCACCCGCTGCCGTTCTCAGGAAGTCTCGCCGCGAAGGATTCGAATCACCGTTTGTCGGCATATTGTTCCTCTGCATCTTTTTTCTTCGTCTCCCCCGGGAATGCCCCGAGTTTCAGCTGCTCGCAGCGATTCTCAATCTTCGGCACTGTAAGCCTCTCTGCCACCAAGTTCAAGCGGCTTCTACTTCTCTACCTCCCTACCCGCTTACAAGAGTGGTGCTGCCGTTTACGACAATGTGAAAAACGGCTCCCACAAAGCGCAGTGCTACACTCGCAGCAATGGCTTCGGCATTTTCAAGACCGTCTGCGACGCCAGCGTGGGCCCGAGCTTTGCTGAGCACGGCACTTCTCTGCGCGACCACCACGCTTGCATTCGGTCAGGCGCAGCCCTCAACAAATCGCTCGAAGGCCTTTGCCCCGGACGCTTGCGGTCCCGTGGATCCTTCTTACATTCGCGCGGCCAATGAGACGGGCGGAATACCCTTGTTCCTTCAACGGTCCGAAGCCGCCAAGTCATTCCACCGCGTGCGCGAATCGACAAGAAACAACGTGTCAACGGTCTTCTGGGCGACGGGCGCACTCGACGGAAAACCGCAGACCATCACCATCCCCGTGGATTCCGTGACCAAAAGAATCACGTTCACGTTTTCAACGGATACAAAAGGCAGCCAGCTCAAATTGACACAACCTTCCGGCGGAACGATCACGGGGGGATTGGCTGACGCAGAGATCACGGAATTGAATTGCGGCCGGATTTTGACGATAACTTCGCCCGAACCGGGCGACTGGCGCGCGGAGCTCAGCGGCACGGGCAGATTTTGGATGGATGCCCAGGCCCAGAGCGATATTTCTTTTATCGCTGTCGAATTTGTGAAGAAAGGCGGCCGTCCCGGTCACGAGGGCCTGTTCCGGATAGAAGGTCAGCCGCTGTCGGGAACTCCCGCAACCCTTCAGGCCTCTCTTTCCGCCCGCGCAATCAAGACCACCGAATTCTATCTTGTTACCCAAGTCGGCCAGACCATTCAAAAGCTGCAAATGCACACGGTGAATTCCGATCGGCAATCGCCTGAATTCGTCGGCAGCGTGGATCTTCCGAGTGTGCCATTCCGGGTTGCGGCCATGGGACGCGACTCGAATGACAAACAATATCAAAGGTTTTTCTCGAATTTATTCCACGCGGAAAGCGTGGAGATTTCTCCAAATCTAGACCTCGACGAACTGCCCGCGGGAAGCACCAGTCAAGTAACATTCACCGTGCGAAACATCGGCTTCCCCCGCACATTCAAACTAGCGGTCACGGACGCCCGTCAATTCGTAACCAGCGTGGAAACAAAAGAATTGGCGTTGGGTGCTGGAGAGTCTGCAACCGTACGCGTGGATTTAGCTGTTCCTGCCGGAACCGCGCCGGGCCTCGGAGATACTCTCGTGATCGTTGCACAAAGCACTGCCGGGCCGCCCACGTCGAATTCCAGTATTGTGCGTCTTTCGGTTTCTTCCGCTGGCGCTACTCAGAATCCTCGTTGAATCAGGGATGGCTCACTCGATAGTTCAGTTCGGCAGGTCTACTTCCGTTGGTGGGCGCGGCCGAAGCTGTAGCCGCCTTGCAGTCCCATCTCCATCAAAATCTTGAATCCGATTCCGTACAGCCCGTTCGGCATCAGGTCGCGCCGAACCACTTCCGCCAGGTATTCGTGGCTCATTGCGCTCGGGTCCTTCGCGTACGGCATGGTCACAAACAGCCGCATTCCCACTTCGTATTTCACTTCGCTGGAATGGAAAAATACGCCCCCGCGCGATACGCTCATGGACCCGCGAATATCATCGAACGGATCCTTCTCCGGGTCCGACGGACGGATGTGCATCAGCTGCGTGATCTTGCAGCGCCGGCTGCCGCGCCGTTCCGTCTGCGAAGGGCGCGGGGGTGTCCCGCCATTGTTAGAACCTGTTCTCATGCTGAAATCGACCGGGGACCCCATGACTTTCCACCTCTCCTTGTACGCTTCTGTTATGGATAGAGGTTAAAGCCGCCTAAGAACAAAACCTATAGTGAATCCGTACTCGGAAAAAGGTAGCCCACAGGTTCTCTATGGTAGTACGAAAGTACCTTGTCGGCAAATCCTCCTTCCCCTTTCCTTCGCCCGCGCTCTTCCCTGCGCGTGACTTCCTCCCCGCTTTTATGCCATTCTCTACCTGAAATTTCCATCCTTGCGAAGGAAACCATGCTCAAGCGATTTAAGGATTTGACGGAGAAAGAAATCCTCGCCCTGGCCGTTACCAGCGAAGAAGAAGACGGCCGCATCTATGGCGCCTTTGCCGATGCTTTACGTGAATCGTATCCCGCCACTGCGGAGATGTTTGAAGAGATGCGTACGGAAGAAGCCGGTCATCGAGATCGCCTCCTCACCCTCTTCAAGCAGCGCTTCGGCGACAATATGCCTCCGATTCGCCGCGAAGACGTCCGTGGCTTCCTCCAACGCCGCCCCGTTTGGATGATGCGCCCGCTCGGCGTGAAGGTCGCCCGGCGCCAGGCCGAAGTCATGGAGATGGAAGCCAGCCGCTTCTATTCACGCGCCGCCAGCTTGACCTCCGACGTGCCTATGCGCGAAATGCTGAACATGCTCGCCGATGAAGAGCGCAAGCACCAGCGAGCCGCCGGCGAATACGAAGAAAAGCACCTTACGGAAACCGCCAAATCTCAGGAAGAGGAATCCCATCACCGCCTCTTCGTTTTGCAATTCGTGCAGCCCGGTCTGGCTGGGCTTATGGATGGCTCCGTATCCACTCTGGCGCCGCTCTTTGCCGCGGCTTTCGCCACTCACAAAAGTTGGGACGCTTTCCTCGTCGGTATGGCCGCCAGCATCGGCGCCGGCATTTCCATGGGCTTCGCCGAATCGCTCTCTGATGATGGCTCGCTCACCGGGCGCGGCTCCCCGTGGATTCGCGGCACGGTCACCGGCTTGATGACCAGCGCCGGAGGACTCGGCCACACTCTGCCTTTCCTCATTCCCGACTTCCGATTGGCCATAGTTGTAGCGGTCATAGTCGTGGCCATCGAGTTGGGTGTCATCAGCTACATCCGGCATCGCTACATGGACACGCCTTTCCTGCAGGCAGCCTTTCTGGTAATTGTCGGCGGAGTCCTTGTCTTCCTCACCGGCTGGTTGATTGGCAGCTCGTAGCACCAATCATTCGAATGCTCACGTAGATGGAGGGGCGCTCATGAGGATGCCTGCGAAGATCTTCGCTGTCGGCTGCCTGACCGCAGCCATTCTTCTTTTTCTCGCTGGCCTCGCAACCCGCGCCACTCCCACGCCTCCCAAACAAGCCGATCGCATCGTCATCGAAAAGGGCAAACGCACGCTTACGCTGATGAGTGGCAGTACGGTTCTGAAAACGTACAAGGTCGCGCTCGGCGGCCAACCCGTCGGGGCCAAGCAGCGCCAGGGCGACCACAAGACGCCGGAAGGACTCTATGTCGTTGATCAGAAAAACCCCGCGAGCCAGTTTCACCGCGCCTTGCATCTCTCCTATCCCAACGAGCACGACCGCGAGAACGCCCGCAAGCTCGGCGTCAGCCCCGGCGGCGACGTCGAAATCCACGGCCTCGGCGCCAAGTTCGGCTGGGTCGGCGCCGCGCATCGCCAAATGGACTGGACAGACGGCTGCATCGCCGTCACCAACGAAGAGATTGACGAAATCTGGCCCCTGGTGACAGTCGGCATACCCGTAGAAATCCGCCCTTAATTCCGCCGCCCGCATGGAGAAATCGTCCACCCGCCGGTGCGCAAAAAAACATTTGCTCCTATACATCGTATAGTATACGCTGTATAGATGAATCAGACGAGCACCGCTGAACGCATCGCCGCCGTCGCCTTGAATATCCTCCGGAAGGAAGGGCCGGAAGCGGTCAGCATGCGCCGCGTCGCCCGGGCCGTGGGCATTACCCCCATGGCCATCTATCATCACTTCCCCGACCGCGGCGCCCTTTTGAACACCATCACCGACCGTGAATTTGCAAAGCTGCTTGGCCATATCCAGGCCCACCCCTTGCGCGGCACCATCGAAGCCCGGCTCATCGCCGTGATGGCCGGTTATGTTGATTATGCCTTCACCGATCCGCGCGTCTTCGACTACGTCTTCTCGCATCCGCGGCCCGGGGCTCGAAAGTTCCCCAAGGACTTTCGTGCGCGCCGCTCACCCACGCTCAATCCCGTCGCCGATGTCGTGGCCGCCGCAATACAAGCAGGCTCGCTGAAAGAAGATGACGTCTGGGAAGTCGCTTTTGCCCTCTGGGCTCACGTCCATGGTTACGTCATGTTATATCGCGGCGGGCGCATCGCTCATTCCGAAAAGCAATTTCGAAAGTTGCTTTATCG
>CAYOOS010000399.1:0-4483 GCA_964405585.1 uncultured Acidobacteriaceae bacterium
CTTAGTGAGCCGAGGCCAGTTTGCCAATCAGCGAGAAGAGCGGCAAGTACATCGAAATGACCACGCCGCCGACAACGCCGCCCAGGAAGACGATCATGATCGGTTCCAGGGCAGTCAACAAGTCCTTCACCGCCGCGTCTACTTCTTCCTCGTAGAAGTCCGCGATCTTCTGAAGCATCGCGTCCATCGCGCCCGTCTGTTCGCCGACCGCGATCATCTGCGTCACCATCCCGGGAAAGACTTCCGATTCCCGCAACGGATCGGTCAGCGATTTGCCTTCTTCCAGGGATTTCCGGACCTTGTTCAATGCTCGCTCGACCACCGCGTTGCCCGACGTCTTCGCGGTAATGTCCAGTCCTTCCAGGATGGGCACGCCGCTGGAGATCAGAGTTCCGAGCGTGCGCGTAAAGCGTCCCACGGCAATCTTCCGCATTAGCAGGCCTAACACCGGGAGTTTCAGCACTACAGCGTCAATCGCGTAGCGCCCTTGCGGTGTGCCGTACCAAACCTTCAGTCCGATAATGATGGCCACGGCCCCCACCACAATCAGGAGGCCGAAGATGCTGCCGACGAAATGGCTGGTGGCAATGACGATCTTCGTAGGCAAAGGCAAATCCACGCCCATGCCCGCAAACAGGTTCGCGAACACCGGCACCACCTTCCACAACAGCAGGATGATGACGCCCCCCGCGATGGTCAAAACACCAATGGGGTACACCATGGCGGACTTCACCGCGCGCTGCAGTTTCACGTTCTTTTCGATGTACGTCGAAAGGCGCTGCAAAATGGTGTCCAGAATACCGCCCGTCTCCCCCGCTTCCACCATGTTGGCATACAGCGCATCGAAGACCTTCGGGTACTGCTTCATGGCCGCGGAAAGCGTGCTGCCGCCTTCCACCGCCGAGCGCGTGCCCGTCAGCACCTTCTGGAAGGTCTTGTTCTCCTGCTGGCTGGAAAGAATTTCCAGACACTGCACCAGCGGCAGACCGGCGTCGATCATGACCGAGAACTGGCGCGTGAACACCGCCAGCTCCTTCGGACTGACGCCTCCGCCGAAGGTGGGCAAGTTGAACTCCTTGCCCTTCTCCGACATCTTCGTCGGCGTGATCTGCTGGCGACGCAACAGGCTCTGCAGCTCCGTCTTGCTGCTGGCCGTCATTTCGCCAGTAACTGATGCACCCGTTCGATTTGTTCCCCGATAAGTAAAGACCGGCATGGTATCTCCTCCTCAGCGGTCAAAAGTCATTTCCTGCCTGCGAAACCCGATTCACCGATGCAATTCCTTAATGCTTGGCCCCCACCGGCTGCTTCCCATAAGTAGTCTTGCCGGCGGTCGGCGTCGAAGCCACTCCGCGGTTGATCATGTCCTGCAGTTCGTCCGGATTCGACGAACGAGACAACGCCATGTCCAAGGTGATGACTTTGGCGAAATAGGCGTTGGCCAGCCCCTGGTTAAATGTTTGCATCCCGGTCTGCCCCGTGCCCGTCTGCATCGCGGAATAAATCTGGTGAATCTTGTCTTCGCGAACCAGGTTGCGGATGGCCGGCGTAGGTATAAGCACCTCCATCACCATCACGCGTCCCCGCCCGTCCGAACGCGGCAAAAGCGCTTGGCAAAGAATCCCTTCCAGCACCATCGAGAGCTGCGCGCGAATCTGCGGCTGCTGGTGCGAGGGGAAAACGTCAATAATACGGTTGATGGTGGACGCGGCGGAATTCGTGTGCAGCGTTGCAAAGGTAAGGTGGCCCGTTTCCGCGATACGCAACGCCGACTCAATCGTTTCCAGGTCGCGCATTTCTCCGATGAGCACCACGTCCGGATCTTCGCGAAGTGCGGCGCGCAACGAGTTGGCGAACGAATGCGTGTCCGCGTGCACCTCGCGCTGGTTCACCAGGCACTTCTTGTGGTTGTGGAGAAACTCGATGGGGTCCTCGATCGTGATCATGTGCTCTTCACGTTCGGCGTTGATCTTGTCCAGCATGGCCGCCAGCGTGGTGGACTTGCCCGAGCCCGTCGGACCGGTCACCAGCACCAGGCCGCGCGGCTTGTCACACAGACCCTTGACCACAGGCGGCAGTCCCAGCGCATCAAAACCCTTAATCTCCCACGGAATTGTACGGAAGACTGCGCCCACTGCGCCGCGCTGATTGAAGACGTTGCCGCGGAACCTCGCCAGGTTCTTCAACCCGAACGAAAAGTCCAGCTCCAGGTTTTCCTCGAAGCGGTGCTTCTGCGCATCGGTAAGCACGCTGTACGCCAGCGATTTCGTGTCCGCCGCCGTCAACGGTGGCATGTCCAGCGGACGCAACCTGCCATGCACGCGCACGCGTGGCGAGCTGTTTGTCGTGATGTGGAGGTCGCTGCCTCCCATTTCGATCATCTTTTTCAGCAATTCGCTGAGTGTTATACCTGCCATGGTCGCATCCTCTCCGAACTATAAAACCGTTTCTCGCAACACTTCTTCCATCGTGGTTTGCCCGGCCGCCACCTTGATCAACCCGCTTCGCCGCAACGTAATCATTCCCTGCTCGATCGCCTTCTTCTTCAACTCCAGCGCCGAAGCGCCCACCAGGATCAGTTCGCGCAACTCGTCATTGATCTCCATCACTTCATACAAACCTGTGCGCCCCTTGTACCCGCCTTTGTTGCAAGTGGAGCAGCCCTTGCCGTGATAAATCTTCGTCGTCTTCGCTTCTTCGGGCGAATACCCGGCGTCAATCAGCGCCTGTTCCGGCACTTCCAACTCTTCCTTGCAGTTGACGCAGATGCGCCGCACCAACCGCTGCGCGCAAATCAGGTTCACGGAAGTGGCCACCAGGAACGGCTCGATGCCCATGTTCATCAGACGGCTGATGGTCGAGGGCGCATCGTTGGTGTGCAGCGTCGAAAGCACCAAGTGTCCCGTCAATGCGGCCTTCACCCCGATTTCCGCCGTTTCAAAGTCGCGTATCTCTCCCACCAGAATGATGTTGGGGTCTTGCCGGAGGAACGCGCGCAGCGCGGCCGCGAAGTTCAGCCCGATCTGCTCCTTCATCTGCACCTGGTTGATCCCAGCCAACTGGAACTCAACCGGGTCCTCAGCCGTCATGATGTTCGTGTCCACCACGTTCAGGCGCGCCACCGAGGAGTACAGCGTGTTGGTTTTGCCGGAACCCGTCGGCCCCGTCACCAGCACCATGCCATACGGCTTCAGAATGTTGCGCTCGAACTTCTTCAGCGATTCCTGCTCGAAGCCCAGCTTGGTCATGTCCAGCCGCAGGTTTTCCTTGTCCAGCAACCGGAGAACGATTTTTTCGCCGTACAGCGTGGGCACCGAGGAAACGCGGAAGTCCAATTCCTTCTTCCGGCCGTCCGCCTTGTACTTGATCATGATGCGGCCGTCTTGCGGCAGGCGTTTTTCCGCGATGTCCAGCTTGGCCATAATCTTCAAGCGGCTGGTCATGGCATCGCGCAGCTTCAACGGCGGATTCATCACCGTCTGCAGCACGCCGTCAATTCGGAACCTCACGCGCATCTCGTTCTCGTACGGCTCCACGTGAATATCGCTCGCGCCCCGCTTCACCGAATCCGTCAAGATCAGGTTCACCAGCTTGATGATGGGCGCCTCTTCGGCCGCTTTCTCCAGTGCCGTCGCGTCCATCTCCTGCTCTTCGGCAGCCAGCTCCAGTTCCTGATCCTCGTCGACCAGGTCCTTCATCAGGTTGCTGAGTTCTTCGTGGCTGGAAGCACCGCCGCCATAGAACCGCGAGATAGCTTCGCCAATCGCGGATTCCGACGCCACCACCGGCTCCACGTTGAATCCGGTCATGAACTTGATGTCGTCCATGGCGAACACGTTCGTGGGGTCCGTCATGGCAATGGTCAGCACGGAGCCCACGCGCGATAGCGGCACCACCTGGTAACGCAACGCGGTGTCTTGCGGGATCAGCTTGATCACGTTGGGGTCAATTTCGTAATACTTCAGGTTGATGGACGGCACACCGTACTGGCGCGAAAGCACACCGGTGATGTCATCATCGGTGATGTACCCCATCTTCGTCAGGCAGCTTCCCAGCTTCCCGCCATTGGAACGCTGGAATTCCAACGCCTTATCCAGCTGGTCCTGCGTGATGAGGCTTTCCTTTAGTAGTATTTCGCCCAAACGGACGGACATCCGTGCACTCCCAGAATACGATGCTCCCACCGCTCAACATAGCAAAGGGGCGCGGTGCGTGGCGTTCGAATTTGAACCACCGTTGTGAATTCGCTAATACCTGCCCACTCGAACAGGCTCCTGCATCCAAGAACAGTACCTCTTTCTTGACTTGCTCCCAAGGCGCCGCTATCTTTCGAACGAGATGTCCGCGAACCCCGTTTTGCCGGTTATTGGCCAGATGCCGCCTCCCGGTGCAAACTCCCTGCGCCGTCCATCTCCTGCGCCCGTCCCACTCGCCTCTGAAGCCTTACAACTCTATTATGATGCACTGTTACGGGCTCACGGTT
>CAYOOS010000400.1:0-4467 GCA_964405585.1 uncultured Acidobacteriaceae bacterium
ACGCCGACATCGAGGGCCACATCGGCCGCCTGCGCCAGCGTCGAGCTATTGCTGCCGGTCAGCGCCAGCAGCGGGATGCCCAGGCGTTTCAGGTGCGGCAGCAGGGTCAGGATCTCCGCGGTTTCGCCGGAATTGGACAGGGCCAGCACCACATCGCCGTCATAAACTACCGCTGCCTGACCCGGCGTAATCGCACGCTGCGGCGCATCAAACGTGATCCGCGCGCGCAAGTCTGGCAAAGCCTCCACCTTTGCCGCGGCCGGTTCGTGCTTGTGGCGGATCTTTGCCATCACACGCAACGGTGCGGCCGGTTCCGCGATCGAAATCCAGTTGACTCCTTCAATCTCAAACGTGCTGGTGCGCAGCGCTTCATCTTCACCCACAATGATGCGGTTGTTTGCCTTATCAATCGCCAGCACGTACACCGGCTTTCCCGCTGAGAACCCCAGTCCTTTGCGCTGCCCAATGGTGTAGTTGTGCACGCCGGTGTGTTGACCAATCACCGCGCCATCTTCGGTGACGATGTCGCCGGCCGCATCGTGAATCGGTTCGCCGCGCTCCCGCGTGTACGCGTGGATAAATTGCACGTAATTCCCGTTGGGCACGAAACACAGCTCCATGCTTTCGGGCTTTTCCGCCACTGGCAATTTCACTTCGCGAGCCAGAGCCCGGACTTCTTCCTTGGTCAATTCGCCCAGAGGAAATTCGCTGCGTGAAAGCTGCTCCTGCGTCAGCCCCCACAAAAAATACGATTGGTCCTTGGTGTCATCGCGCGCCCGCAACAATTCGTAGCGCCCCGTCTTCTCATTCCGGCGAATCCGCGCGTAGTGTCCCGTCGCCAGGCGTTCCGCGCCAATCTGCCGCGCCATGCGCAGCAGCGGCTCGAACTTCACATCGGTATTGCAATTCGTGCAAGCAATCGGCGTCCGTCCCGCCAGATACTGTTGCACAAATGGCCGCACCACGCGCTCTTCAAATTGCTCCTCGAAGTTCACCACATAGTGAGGGAAGCTCAAGTGCTGCGCCACGCGCTTCGCATCGTACACATCATCCAGCGAACAGCAGCGATGCTGCGCCGGGCGATCTCCCTGCAATTCCGGCAATCGCCGTTGATTCCACAATTGCATCGTCAGTCCGACAATCGGCCGCCCCTGCCGCTGAAGCACCGCCGCCACGGTGGAGGAATCCACGCCGCCAGACATCGCCACAGCCACAAGACCGGGCTGCAGTTCCTGAGCCGCGGGCAAACTTTCGAGTTGTACTTCGCTGTACATTTCTTATGCGGAAACCTCGCGGCGATACGTCGGCGAAATGCGCCGCAGTTGCGCCACCGCCGCGGGAACAATTTCCAGCGCCACCACAATCTCCTCTTCGTTCGTATGGCGCCCCAGGCTGAATCGTATCGTCGCCCGCGCATCAGCCGTCGAAAGCCCAATCGCCGTCAGCACATGTGAGGGTTCCACCGCGCCCGAAGAACACGCCGCTCCCGTCGAACACGCGAGCCCTTTCAGATCCAGCGCAATGATCAACGCTTCGCCTTCAATTCCCGGAAACGTGATGTTGCACGTGTTCGGCGTGCGTGGCGCTCCAGCCGCATTTGCTCGCGCATCCGGCACGCGCGCAAGCAAGCCCTGCTCCAGCCGATCGCGCAGCCCAGCGATTCGCGCCGCATCATTCTGCAGATTCAATCGCGCCAGCTCCGCCGCTTTTCCCAGCCCGACAATCCCCGGCACATTTTCCGTCCCCGGACGGAATCCGCGCTGGTGATGTCCGCCGTACAGAAATTGCCGCAGCCGCGTGCCGCTCTTGATGAACAGCGCGCCAACGCCCTTCGGCCCATATAGTTTGTGCCCGGAAAGCGAAAGCAGATCGAGTTGCAGCGCCTTCACGTCCACGGGAATTTTCCCCACCGATTGCACCGCGTCCGTGTGGAAATAAACGTCCGCCTCCGCGGCGATGCGCCCAATCTCCTCGAGCGGCTGCACGGTGCCTAACTCATTGTTCGCGTGCATTACCGTGATCAAAATCGTTTCCGGACGAATCGCGCGCCGCATCGCTCCTGGATCAACCAATCCCGAGTCACCCACGTCAAGATAGCTGACCGCGACGCCTTGATTCTCCAGCGCCTGGCAGGCGTTGAGTACTGCCTCATGCTCGATCGAGGAAGTAACAATGTGTGGCGCCGGTTTGTTAGCCGTGAGCGATCGCGCCGCCGCCGCGACCACGCCGAAGATCGCGTGATTGTCTGATTCCGTGCCTCCGCTGGTGAACACAATTTCCTGAGGCCGCGCATTGAGCAGAGCCGCGACTTGATCCCGCGCCGTTTCCACACCCTCCCGCGCTCGCTGCCCAAACGTGTGGATCGAGGAAGCATTGCCAAACTCGCCCGCGAAATACGGCAGCATTGCCTCCAGCACTGCTGGCTCGACGGCCGTCGTCGCGTTGTGATCCAGATAGATGCGCTTCATAAGGTGGAACATCCAGAATAGAAGGGAAGGGAGTTGGACGCAACCGGAGCAAGGGTCCCTTTTGGAGTGCGGGAGATTGCTCCCGCTTTTGCGATGGAATGCGCTTCTGCCAAACGATCCTGAGGCGCCGCCGTATCAACCGCAAAAGCGGCGGCGAGCCGCCACACTCCAAAATGTCGGCGCGCCGACATTATTGATCTCGAAGGTACTTTCTCCCAGGCGCGCTTCTTAGGTAGATGTGGGGCTTCAGCCACGCTCGTTTGGCATGACTAAAGTCATGCATCTACACAAGCTTGGGACCATGGTGCATTGGACCGGCGCGGGAAGAATGGTGCTAAAGTAAAGAACGTAAGACAGAGACGCGTCGAAATCATGATGATCACTATCTCCAAGGAAAACTATCTCAAGGCCATTGCGGAAGCCGAAGCGGAAGGGCAGATCGTGATCCCCGCGCTGCTGGCGCATTGGCTTTCTGTGACGCCGCCGGCTGTCACCGCGGCGCTGAAGCGGCTGAGAAAAGACGGCCTGGTCACCGTGGAAAAAGGCGGGATTCAACTGACTGCCGAAGGGCGGAAAGTTGCCGAACGCACGATTCTTCGCCACCACCTGATCGAGCGCATGCTTTTCGAGATTTTCGGCATGGGTTGGTTTGAAGTTCACGAAGAGGCGGAGCGACTGGAGCACGCGGTCTCCCCGGCTTTCGAGAAAAAACTTGTCGCGATGCTGGGGTACAAAGAAAACTGTCCGCACGGAAACGGCCTCGCTGTGATGAGCCCCAAGCAACGGCGCAAGAAGGGCCAGCGCCTGCTCAGCGAGGCGGAAGCGGGCTCGACCTACCGCGTGTTCAGTGTGTACGAACGGGACCGCAAGCTATTGGAGTTCCTCGAAGAACGAGGCATCCGTCCGGGCACGCAATTGAAAGTGGAATCGCGGAACTACGACGGAACGGCCATCCTGAAAGTGGCAAAGAAACGCATCGCGCTGGGCTCTCCGGCGGCAGAGAAGATCTGGGTGTCGCGGGAGCGTTAAGCAAACTAGTATTAACCCCAGTTAATAAATTCTGATATACTGCGCTTTATTGCGCGGGACTGTATTCGTATTTGCCGCGCCTTACGAAGGGAACGTTGATGGGCGAAGGACCTCAGTCCAGGTTGACGCAGCAAAGCGCCGGCCAACAAGACGTCGTCATCACCCACGAAGACGTGGATCGCGCCCACGACCGCGTGCGCGTTTCCGCGGCTCGCGCCCAGCGCGGCTTCTCCTCCCGTTTCCGTTTGTTGTGGCTGCTCGTCGGTCCGGGCATTCTTGTCATGCTGGGCGAAAATGATGGACCCAGCATGATTTCCTACGCCGCGACGGGCGCGCGATTTGGAATCGGGTTCTTCATCCCCTTCGTGATTCTGACGTTCTGCATGGCCATCGTCGTACAAGAGATGACCATGCGACTCGGATCGGCCACGCACCGCGGCCACGCGGAGTTGATCTTTGACCGCTTCGGGCCGTTCTGGGGCTGGTTCTCGATGATTGACCTGGGCATCGGCAACTTCCTGACGCTGATCACGGAGTTCATTGCCATCCGCGCCGGCCTGGGATTCTTTGGCGTGCCACCATGGATTGCGGTTGGCAGCGCGCTGGTGTTCTTGTATCTGGCCGTGGCGATGCACCGATATTGGACGTGGGAACGGACGCTGCTGGCCATCGCCATATTCAACCTCATCTTCGTTCCAGTGGCCCTACTTACGCATCCGCATTGGCATTCGGTCGGTCACGCGCTGATCACCTGGATGCCGCTTCCCGGCGGCTTGAGCCAGGACACATTGATTATCGTGCTGGCGGACATCGGGGCGACTGTAACTCCGTGGATGCTGTTCTTTCAACAGAGCGCCACAGTTGATAAAGGTCTGACCACAAAAGACATCCACCTTGGCCGCTTTGATACGGTGGTGGGTGCGGCGTTGGCGGCGATTGCTGCGGTCGCTACCATCATTGCCACCGCACC
>CAYOOS010000401.1:0-4437 GCA_964405585.1 uncultured Acidobacteriaceae bacterium
TTTCATCGACCAGGCTTACAAAGATGCCTACAACAAAGCAACCGGCGGGGTCAAACAGCACTTGAGTGAACTCACCAGGAACTGCAAGAACGATGAAGGTTGCATCTCACGCGAGATGGCCAGGCTGCAACAGAAGTTGACGGCGGAGGGAAAACTCCCGCATGTCAGTTGGGAGAGAGTCATCGACCATATCGATCACGCCGTAAAACTGGTGGGCGCCGACCATGTCGGCCTGGGCTCCGATTTTGACGGCGCCGATATGCCGGACGGGCTGGAAGATTGTTCCAAGCTGCCGAAAATCACCGAGGCGCTGCTGCGCAAAGGCTATTCGGAAGGCGACATTCGAAAAATTCTCGGCGAGAACACGCTGCGCGTCATGGAGCAGGCTGAGCGCGTGAGCAGAGAAATGCAGTCGCATTAGTTGATAACTTGCGAAAGGACGATAGGACTATGCTTCGTAGACGCGAATTTTTGGGCGTGGGTTTGGGGGCTGCGGCGGCCGCGGCAATTGCATCGGCCGTTCCAGCGAACAAGATCCGGTGGGCCATCAGCGGAAACATTCTGTTTGGCCGCGACGCGGATCTCGACAAAATCAAGACGGCCGCGCCACTGGCCGCCAAGTATCACTTCGCGGGCATCGAGCCGTTCACGATGAACGTGAGCCGCTTTCTGGAACAGCCGATGGAGCTGAAGGCGGTGCTGGATCCTTTGGGACTGGTTCTTTCCACCTGTTCGAGCGGTGGAGACTTCGTCACCCCGGAGGGCCGCAAGAAAACCATTGCGGATAATGTTAAGTTGTCCCGCGATTTTCTGGTTCCGATGGGCTGCCAGCATCTGAAGGTCAATATCGCCGGCGGATCTCCACGGAAAGACGAGGCAACCAGCGTGGAGGACCTGAAGACGATTTCTGTTTCGCTGAACGAATTGGGAAAACAGATCCATGAAGAGCTTGGATTGAAGTTCGGCTTCCATCCGCATCTGGGATCGGCCGTCGAAAACGAAGAGGAAACCGCTTTCGCGCTGGCGCACACCGATCCGAAATATGTGGGATTGGTTCCCGATACCTGCCATCTCGCATTGGGCGGGATGGATCCGGTGAAGATCGTCAGGGAAAACTGGAGCCGTATCGTCGCCATCCACATTAAAGACGCGCCTGCAAAATTCCGCACCGGCAAAGTCAACCCCACAAAGGAAGAGAGGAAGGACATGGGCTCGCTATTCACGACGCTCGGGTCGGGCGGCGTGGACTTCGTAGCTTTCTTTAAGCTGCTCAAGGAAAAGAATTACGACTATTGGGTGGATCTGGACTACGATCCGCCGCGCCCAGGTCAAGGAACGGTGGAAGAGAATCTCATAAACTACACGACGTACCTCCAGAAGACAATCAAGGTTTGGAACGTCTAGCGAGTAAAACCGTTGGCCCACGCGGAGACGGCGGAGTGTACAATGGCTCAGTACCGGAAGCGGCATCAGTACCGGAAGCTACAAGGGAGATTCGGCATTCACTTTTAGGAGCCCGAGATGAAGACGTTAACGAAAATTGTAGGCGTAGTCGTGGTCTGTTTGGTCGCTTTGTTGGTGGTGGTGCGTATCACCGGCTTTAACCCGATCGGGGACATTCCCGGTCGCGGCAACTATCCGGGGTTATGGCTGAGTGGGACGGCCGTAACTACCCCGGTTACCGACTGGTCGTTCGTTACCCAATACAAGACGGACAAAGTTCAGACGCGAACCTGGTACGGGATTCCGCATTCGGTGACCACCAGTTACATCCTTTATAATGGGCAGCTCTATTTGACTTCGATGTTCCCCAAAGGAATGCCTTTTCCGGAAGGCAAGAGCTGGGTTACCAACGTAATGCGCGATCCGCATGTCCGCCTGAAGTTTGGCGACAATTTATATAATTGTACTTTGTCGCATGTCACCGATCCGCAAGAAAGAGCGGCCGTGCTCGGAACCAGAGCACAGGAGAACCCTCAACTTTTGGCTTCAGACTCGACCAATGGTCCCGTGCTGCACCTGTTTCACGTGACGCCTGAGTGATGCCCGTTTAAGGAGCCGCCATGAAAACGCTGCTGAATGTACTCGGAGTAATTTTCGCTTGCTTGATACTCCTGCTGTTGGCGCTGCGCATCACCGGGCTTGAACCTCACGACAGGACGCCTGGGTTATGGCTCAAGGGGGATCTGGTAACCACTCCCGTTACCGACTGGTCGTTCACGGACAAGATTCCAGAGATCAAGATTCAGACCCAGACCCCGTTTCTGCTGCCTCACTCGGTGACGATTTGGTGCGCCGCATATAACGGCAATTTGTATGTGACCTCTGCTCGCGGCAGAGAGTGGGTTGAAGATATGGTCCGTGATCCCCACGTGCGCCTGAAGATAGCCGACAAAGTGTATGATCGTACCGTGTCAATTGTCGACGATCCGGCTGAAAAAGCAGCCGTGCTCCAGGCTAGGTTAAGAAAATATCCCCAATGGAAGGGACCACCGGACTCGGCATTGACTGTCTTTCGCGTGAACCCTGCCTAACGCCGCCCATCCCCGGGCCGCCCGACCTTTTCTAGTCGTTGAGAAGTCCGCTTTTCATTGTTTCGTGTATCGTATGTAGTGAACTCCTTGTATCTGGTCTCCCGTCCCAGAAGTTTGTTAAGAAAGTCCACCATGTAGGGCGGTCCCCTGGACCGCGGCCGATGCCCTCGTCGGCCTCTCGTTCTCGCGTGTTGGCAAGGGCCGGACCAGGGGTCCGGCGCGGACGCGGGCGTCCGCCCCACCCCCGATTTATCACACGAACCATTGGGACAGGAGACTAAACTAAGGTCCGGCGGCATTCTGGTACGGGCGGGGTTCTCGATGGGCCCGCGAATGCGCGAGCGTGCGCGCGCTTCCCAGTTTTCGAGTGGCGCCTCGGCCTGCACAACATGTTGTATAATTCTCCGACAGTGGGGGGGCAACCGCCCGCCAAGGAGCCGGCATGAAGACGCTATGGAATGTTCTCGGAGTAATTTTTGCTTGCTTGGTACTCCTGCTGTTGGCGTTGCGCATGACCGGGCTTGAACCTCACGAGAGGACGCCCGGCTTATGGCTCAAAGGGGATGTGGTAACCACTCCCGTCACCGACTGGTCGTTTACCGACAAGTACCAAACCGTGGAGGTTCAAACCAACACCTGGTATCTCATTCCACACTCGGTAACCACTTATTGCGTAGCGTATAACGGGCAGCTTTACCTGACTTCCGTCTATCGCGCCGGGCTTGAGTATCCCCACGGCAGAAACTGGAATTCCAACGTGGCCCGGGATCCCCATGTGCGGATCAAAATAGGGGATCAACTGTATGACCGCACTTTGTCCTATGTGACCGATCCGGCGTTGAGAGCGAGCGTTATCCAGACGAAGGCGAAAAAATATCCCCAGCAGAAGATAGCGCCAGGTTCGACGATCAATGTGTTTCACGTGCTGGATAATTAGGAGCGTGCAGCCGCCGGACGCGCTCGCAACATGAGAATAGTCATCACCGGCGCCAACAGCGCCCTGGGCCAAGCCATTTTGCGAGGCCGGCCGGAACCAGGGGCGCCTCCAAACGAACTGGTGGCTGCGGTTCGCTCTGAGCGCGCCGCGGACCAGATCAGGCCGCTGCTGGGCCAGGGGAGCAGCGCGGTCCAAATTTCCTACGACGATCCCGGCAGCCTGGATGAGGCGTTGCGGGGAGCTTCTGCCGTCATCCACCTGGCCGGAATTCTGGTGGAGCGGCCGGGTTCGACGTATGAACGGGCGAATGTTGCGCCGGCCCGCAGCGTGGTGGAAGCCGCACAGCGTTCCGCAGTGGACAAGTTCGTTTTGGTCAGCGCCATCGGAGCCGATGAAACATCTTCCAACGGCTACTATCGCAGCAAGGGACAGGCCGAAGCTCTGGTGCGCGCCTCCGGCCTGTGCTATACGATACTGCGGGTTCCGCTCCTGCTGGGGGGCGCGACGGAGGGCGCAGCGGCGCTGAAACGGAATGCGAACCAGCGAAAAGCCAAGCTGATTGGCGGTGGCCGCAATTTGCAACAGCCTCTTTATGTGGACGATCTGGCGCGGGCTGCCATTGCCGCCACAAAGCCTTCGGTGGCGAGCAATCGCACTTTGGACCTGGTTGGTCCTGTTTCTCTGCCGGAGCGGGAACTGGTGGAGCGAGCCGGCCGCGTGCTAGGCCGCCAAGTCCGGGTTCGCTCGATTTCAAAGGGATTGCTGTCGTTTGTTCTGGCCATTCGCCGAAGTGTATCCGGCACCGGATTTTCAGTGGACGTGGTCGACGTGATTACCGCCGATACGCGTCTGGATCCGCAACCTGCCGCGAGTGAATTGGGAATCCATCTGACCGGAATCGATGAGATGATCGAGAAGAGCCTGAGCCAAGGGAGATAATGATGAACCAGACCGGCCTATCCACCA
>CAYOOS010000402.1:0-4423 GCA_964405585.1 uncultured Acidobacteriaceae bacterium
GGGAAGCGCTCTTTGACACGGTCTTCGAGGGCGGCGGTTACGTCGTGGATGCGAGTGATGGGAAGATCGCTCTTCATGATGCAGTGGCAGGAGACGAGAGTGTGGTGCTCGACCTGGCGGACGCGCACATCGTGGCAATTGAGAAGCTCGTCAAACTCGCCAGGCAAGGCGTTCAGGAAAAACTCGACAGCAAGTTCCAGGCGATGCATTTCGCCAACACGGGTATCGGGAGTGGCGATGTGGCGGCCGAGGGGCTCGATGTGAATGTTCACGTCGGCATCGCCATTTCGTAGCGCCAGAATGCCCTCTTCGAGTTCGGTGGCGCGGCGATGGGCTTCGCGCAGGCTGAGATTTTCATCCACCTCGAGGTGGAGTTCGACGAAGAGGCGGCCGTCCTGCTGAAATGCAGAGAGATCGTGAATGGCCAAGCCCATGCGCTGGGCAACCGCGCGGATGGATTCAAAGGGATGTTCGCCTTGAGGGGCGCGGGGCTCGGCGTGGACGATGACATCGGCGGGTACGATTTCGGCGATGCGCTTTTCGATCGCGTCAGTGAGGAGATGGACCTGTTCGAGGCTGGTGGTACGAGGAACGGAAACGGTTGCGTCCACGAAATGGCGATTGCCGGCGCGGCGGACGCGCACGCGCTCGACATCCAGCACGCCTTCCATCTGGCCAATGGCGTCGACGATCTGGCCTTGCAAACCTGCGGGGGCGGCATCAAGTAGGGCGTCCACGGTGCGGCGGCCGAGTTGCGAACTGACCCAGAGAATCACGCCGGCGACAGCAAGAGCTGCCAAAGCATCCGCATAAACCAACCAGGGGAGATTCCAGGTGTTGCCGGCCCAGACCAGGCCAATGCCTGCGATGACCACGAGGGTGCTCCAGACATCGGTGGAGAAATGGAGGGCATCCGCTTCGAGGGCTTCACTGGTGTGTTTGCGGGCGACGATGGTCAGGGCGCGAGCGCGGGTCAGATCAATGGCGAGGGCAGCGAAAAGAACGACGAAGGCGATGAGGCTGGGTTGGATATGGACGGAGTGGAAAAAGAGGCGGGAGAAGGCTTCGTAGATGATGTAAATGGCGGTGAGGACGAGGAGGCCGGTTTCGATGAAGGCGGAGAAATTCTCGAATTTGCCGTGGCCATAGGGGTGGCGCTCATCAGCGGGCTGGTCTGAGACGCGTACGGAAAGAAATGTGATAACGGCGGCGACGAGGTCAAGGCCGGAATGCAAGGCTTCAGAAAGGACGCCCAAGCTACCGGTGCGGAGGACGAGGAAGGTTTTCAGGCAGACGAGCAGTAGCGCGGAACCAACGCTGAGGAGGGCGGCACGTTTCTTTTCCTGGATGTCCTCGTGCAGCCGGAGGGAAAAGGGCATGCGTAAAGACTACCTCAAGTCCGTGAAAGATGCCGTGGTTCACGGGAGGGAAGTGGACGAGCAAGCCAGCGACAAGATTGTGACCATGGCACTTGCGTCTTTGGTGCTAAGTGTTTAGGCTTTCGGGCGAACGACCTAGGAGCTTCCATGCGACAAATCGTTATTTTGGGACTGCTGGCTGCCTGCGGTGCATCAGGAGTGTGTGCACAGTCAGGAGGCGCAAGTGTTTGGGATGCGCTCTCTGCGCCAGCAATGGATACGACGAAGGCGGCTGTGGTCGAAAACGTGCAAATCGTGCGCGATCGGGTAAAGATTACGCTCATCAACGGAACCATTCAGTTTACGCAACCCGCGAACGGAGTGGTGTTTGGCGCAGTGTTCCGTGGGAGTGGACGTGTGCAGATCGTGCCGCCTAATCCAATCGAGGCTCAGCAACTTCGCCTGCTTGCGAATCAGGACACTCTGGACATGACGTTTTCGGAAGCGACGTTCAGTTTTACCGACGGGCTGCTGGAAGAAGTGGGCAAACAAGTGAAGTGGAAAGAAGGCCCAGCGGGGGATGATTTGTACGCGAAAAGGCAAGAAGAGCGGGAAGACGTCGGCGGGGAATATCTGCCCCGACTGTACAAGAGCGTGATGTCACCGGACCGGAAACGGACGGCCTATTTCCTTGCGGACCTGAAAACGAATGAGAAGCCGTGGGTGGAAGTGCGCTATGACGCGATGCAACCCGAGGAAGTGCGTGTGGGGCACTGGGGAGAAATGGGTGCGTATAAACACCTGGACTACTGGATGAATTTCCCCGCTGAAGACCGCGATCCCCGGTTTGTGTACGACGATCCCGAATCGCGGCAGGATTACCTGATCCCGGACTACCAGATAGACGCAAATGCTGAGGAGAGCGCAGAGATGTCCGCGACAGCGCGGGTAACGGTGCAGCCGAGATATTCAGGCGAGCGGGTGCTGGTGTTCACGCTAGACTCGAATTTGCATCTCGCCACGGTCAAGGATGCGCAGGGAAGGACGCTGGAGTTCCACCAGGCGCGGGAGCGTAAGCTGCGAAGTCAATCGCACGGCAATTATGTTGCGGTGATGCTGCAGGAGCCGACTCAGGCCGGCCAAAAGCAAGTGATTGAGTTCCAGTACGGCGGCAAACACATCGTCGAGAAAGTCGGCGAGGGCAACTATTATTGCGAGAGTTTCGGATGGTATCCCGCGCTTTTTGAGCCGGAGCTCGGGATCGATGTATTCGCTTTCCGGTCGAATTTCGACCTGACATTCCACATCCCGAAGAAGTTCAAACTGGTGGCCACAGGCACAAAGACCAGTGAGAAGACCGAAGGCAAAGAATTGGTGAGTACCTGGAAGAGCGATATTCCGCTGGCGGCGGCTGGTTTTTCATTTGGCAACTACAAGGTGTTTACGGACAAAGTGGGGGACATAGACGTACAGATATATGCCAACGATGAGCCGGATGCGAACCAGAAGAACATCCAGATGGATGTCAACAATGATCTAGGGCAGCTGAACGACGGGAGATACGCCTCGCGCACAACCTACGCGACGGTTGGGGTCCTGGTTCCCTCCGCTTACGGCAAGAAAATGACCTCGGAGATGGTAAATACACTGAAAGACTTCCAAGCCTACTTTGGGCCCTATCCTTACAAGACATTGTCGGTGACCAGCATCAGCGGGGGCTATGGCCAGGGCTGGCCGGGGCTTCTGTACCTGAGCTGGATCACGTTTCTTGATAAGGGCCAGCAAGATACACTCGGGATCACGGATAAGTCCCAGGCATCTGACCGATTCCGGGCCCATGAAAGTTCTCACCAGTGGTGGGGACACCGGGTGGGATGGAAGAGCTACCACGACCAATGGCTCTCAGAAGGGTTCGCAGAATTTTCCGGACTGCTCTACGTGCAGTTCGCCGAGAACATGAAAGAAGATCTGATTCAGTTCCGGTTGGCCAAGGAACATTTGACCCATGAGGACCGGTATCGTCACAGGGTCGATACGCTGGGACCGATCTGGATGGGGCAGAGGATCTACTCTTCGGCAACCGATGACTGGACGTATCAATCCCTGGTCTATTTGAAGGGCGCCTATGTGCTGCAGATGATCCGGCAAATGATGACGGATCCGCCAAGCCCCGACCCGGAGCACATCTTCAAGGATACAATGCAAGACTACTGCAAGACGTATGAGAACAAAGCGGCGTCCACAGAAGACTTCAAAGCTATTGTGGAAAAACACATGACCCCGGGCATGGACCTGGATGGCAATCACAAGATGGACTGGTTCTTTGGCCAGTATGTCTACGGGATGGGCATGCCCACTTACTCCCTACACGTGAACTTGACTCCCACTGCAGATGGAAAGACCAGCGTATCGGGGGAGCTCTTGAGGACCGGCGTGCCTGACAATTGGAAGGATGTGATACCAATCTACGCGCACATGGGAGACAAAATTATGCGGCTGGGGACCATCCCATCGGTGCAGCCTCGGGTGACGCTGAATTTCGTACTTCCTGCAAAGGTCGATAGACTGACCATTGATGACCTGGAAGATGATTTCGCCGACGTGAAGCAATAGGGCGAAGGGGTCTTACAAACAAGTCTGTAAGCGCACACGAGCGCAAGTCTGCCGGAGTTAGCGAGAGGCACTTGCGGGTGGCGAGGGTGCAATGCGGATGTAATATTGTGAGCTGGGTACTTGCATCTTTAGTGCTGAATGTTTAGGCTTTCGGGCGAACGACCTAGGAGCTTCCATGCGACAAATCGTTATTTTGGGACTGCTGGCAGCCAGCAGCGCAGCAGGAGTGTTTGCGCAGTCCAGCGGCGGAGGCGTGTGGAACGCGGTGGCGGGTCCAGCGATGGATCCGGCAAAGGTGGCCGTGACGGAAAACGTGGAGATTGTGCGGGATCGCGTGCACATCACGCTGGTGAATGGGACGATCCAGTTTGGCCAGCCGACGAATGGGGTGGTGTTTGCGGCTGTGTTTCATGGGGATGGGCAGGTGAAGGTGGACCCGCCGAATGCGATTG
>CAYOOS010000403.1:0-4422 GCA_964405585.1 uncultured Acidobacteriaceae bacterium
CTGAGCCGTGCACCACAACCTGCGCGCCCCATTCCCGCGCCGTCTCAATCATCTGGCAGGCCACTTCCCGCATCCGCGTCAGGCACATCTTCGTCACAAAATTGAAATCATCCTCATAAATGGCGACAATCCGCGGACGGTGCTCTCTGAGCGCCTCTCGAAATCCCGCCACCGGTTCCTGCAGCATGCTGTCAAACACCGCCACCGTTTTGCCGTGCGCCCGCAACAAGCCTGCGGCATACAGCGTCCCCAGCGGCGGATACGGCTCCATCTTCCGCGCTTGCTTGCGGTCGTATGGCAAGTGGTAGGAATGCGTCAACAGAACTTCAGCCATGCTTCATTTCTCCGCGCTGCATTCTCGCTGCCGGAAAATCGCTCAACATGCGGCCTCGCTTGCCAACGTCTCGAGACGTTTTGCGTCCACGGCGGGCTTCGATGCCGCCGTCCGGCTCTTCAATTTCTCGTTGATCCACAATTCCGCGGGAAGCCCGTAGACGTCATGATCCAACCGCCACCGCGCCGGCAGCGAAATCGCCTTCTGAATCAGCCGCGTTGATCGCTTCCGTAAGTCTGCCGCAATCGGCACCCGGTCAAACGCAATCCGCAAATACTCCCGCATCACCTGCAGCCGTTTGTGCTCCGCCCCGCTCAGCCATGGCAACACCGTGTACCGCGGGAAGAACTCCGCCCATCCTTCAAACGAAGATGGCACGCGAATTCCCAACTCCTCCGCCTGCTCCATGATCGGAGACCCTGGATACGGCGTGAAAATGTTCGTCCAGAATTCCGCCCCTGGAAATCTCCGGCATACATCCATCATGAAATCGATGGTTTCGCGCCGCTCCTTCGTGCCCTCGCCGGGATACGCAAAAATAATGTTGAACGAGGGCCGAATCCCCGCTTCCAGACAGCGCGCCGCGCTTTCATAGATCGATTCAAAGTCCTGGAATGTTTTGTTCATCAACTTCAATATTTTTTCGGAGCCCGAATCCACGCCCTGGCAAATCTGGTGCAGCCCCCCGCGCCGCAGCAGCCGCAAATCCTCGGCGCTCAGTCGCGCCGTCAAGTTCGTTGTCGCCTGAATGCTCCATTTGAAGTCCGCGCCCGCTCTCACCAGCCCTTCGCCAATCGCTCGGGCACGGTCCAGATCCACAAGGAAGTTGTCGTCCACCACCCACACCATCTCCAGCCCATACCGCCTCGTCAGGTCAACCGTCTCCTCCACAAATTGTTCCGGTGGCAGCGCATTCCATTTCCGACCATACACTCCCGCGTTCGTGCAATACGAACAGTTGAACGGGCACGCCAGGCTGGAGATGTACATGGCCCAACGTCGCCCGCAACTCCGTTCGTACGCATCGAAATCGGCCAAGTGATAAGCCTTTGGCGGCAGCTCCACGATGGGTCTCAGCGGCCGCTCCGTCGTGAACACCAATTTCCCATTTCTCTTGAATCCGATCCCCGGGATCAAGTCAATCGGCGCGTGCGCTTCCAGGTGTTGCACAAGTTCCAGCAGCGTCTCTTCGCCCTGCCCGCGCACCACGATGTCAATGTACGGTGCCTCCAGCGTTTGTTTCGGCAACAGCGAAGGGTGCCAGCCGCCCAGAATGATCGGGAAATCCGCTTTCCACGCTTTCACCGCTTTCGCTATTTCCACGGTCTCGCGAATCATCGGGCCCGTCACCAGCGATATCGCCAGGCACACCGCGTCCTTCACCTCTTCCAGAACTCGCTGCTTGTATCCAGGTGTGATTGTGGAATCGATCAGCTTTATAGAATACCTGCCCCGCAGGAGCGGCGTCGCCACCGCAAGTATCCCCAAAGGCGCCGTGGCTTCCGAACTCGCAAACGATGGAAAGAAAAACACTACTTTCTTGGACATTGCCCTCGTCTCTCGACCACGCAAGAAACGTTACGCCGGGCCACCTCGCTCGTTTGTCACGACCTTGTCACTTGCCTGTCATTTCTTCTTCCACCGCGATTTCGCTGATTGTTTTCGCGTTACAGTAATCCACATTGTGACGCTCACTCTCGCTTTCAATCCCATCACGCTTCCCTTGCGCGCGGAGTTTCCTCTCGCCGGCTCGCGCTGCCTGCTCTCCACAAATTCACGCGAACTTCTCCGCCTCTCTCAACCCTGGCAATCTCTCCGCAGCTCCACTCCCGCGCGCTCCTTCCTCATGCAGATTATCGAAGATACTTCCTCGTTTTCGAGTCCGCCCGTTCTTTCCCATTTTCGCGGACTACGCCATCTGGTTTTTGCAATGATGGAACCGGGAGGCTTCTTAAGCTTCGATTTGCTCCGCCGCCGCGTCATGGGCATTCTTTCACCCGCGGCTGCCGCCGATCCCGGCTTCTGGAATTCCCGGTTGCTCCCAATCTCAGTCGGCGTTCTTGGCACAACGCTTGGGATCGCTCCGTTGCATTGTGCTTGCCTGGATCGCCACGGCGCTGGTCTCCTCGTCGCGGGCAATTCCGGAGCCGGAAAATCCACTCTTACCGCAGCGCTGGCCGAACGCGGCTTTGCCGTCGTCTCGGACGACTGGACCTACGCTTCCAGACTCAACGGCACCCTCGTCGCGCATGGCCTATTTGCTCCCGTCAAATTGCTTCCCGACGCTATTCGCTTCTTCCCCGAGTTGCGCGACTCCACGCCCAGCAAGACTCTGAACGGTGAGATCGCTCACGAAATCGACCCCTCTAGATTGCTCCGCTCTCAATGGAAGGCTTCTTCCGTTCCCAAGTGGCTTTTTTTTCTGGAGCGGGCTTCCATGCCCGGCTGCCGTTTTCTTCCCTGCCCGCCGTCCCATACCCAGCAATTCTTCGAACTAAATGCGGAAAAGCTTCCCGCGGAATTGCCGGAGGCCGCTCGCACTCGCTCCGCCATCATTCAGCGGCTCTCTTCCTGCAAATCCTGGATTCTCCGCACTGGCGATGATCCAATCCGCACCGCCGCCGCTATCGATGCTTTCCTCCTGGAGGTGTGACGTGTCCGCGCTCGATTTCGTCCGCTACGAAGATCCACTCGACATCCTGCTCCGCTTTACTCCCACGCCCCTCCGCGCGCGCTTTCGTATACCCGCTGCCACTCTCTTCGTCGAGACCAACGATTTTTCCCTGCTTCCCGCTCTTCCTCTGGAAACTTCCTCCCGCCGTATCCCTCCGGCCAGCCTCAATTGGAAGTTGGTTCGCGACCCCGATGCGCGCGGCCTTTTGCAGAATCCTGTGATGCAATTGACCCCGCAGCTTACCGTCGTCGCCATGGGCGTCGCCTGCCTCCTTGCTGTGGACCATGAACGGCGCGAATTGCTCTGTTTCCTCGGTCCCGACGTCGACCCGCACACCTTCCAGGAATTCCTTGTCCCACTTCTATGCCGCTTGTCCACGCAATCTCTTGAAAACCCTCCCTCGGAATCTGCTCCTGGCTTTAATGAGGATCGCGCGGATGCATGACGGCATTGCAAAGCGCGCCATTCTCCAGGCCCTGCAACGCGGGCCTGATTTTTCCCACCTCGCCTCTTTGCCTTCCACGCAAAGCCGCCCCGGCCGCCAACTCCTACAATGGCTGGACCAAAGCGGCCTGGCCCTCATCTTTCTCCATAGCGTTCAGTCTTGTGCCTCACCGTCTCCCAAATTCCCCACTCCTCTTTCCCCCGAATGGCACGAAGCCCTCCGCGAACGCAAGCACCGCAATTCCGCCCGCTTCCACGACATGCTCCGCGAATTTCAACGCCTCAATGACGCCTTTCGCGCGCGCAACATCCTCGCCATCACCCTGAAAGGTTTTTCCCTTTCCCCTGATTTCTGCGAAGACCCGCTCTTCCGCCATCAAACCGATTTCGATTTTCTTGTCGCTCCCGCAGCCGTTGCACCCGCCGCCGAGGTTCTCAAATCCCTCGGCTACTCCACTCCTCGCCTCTCAGACTCACAGGAATCCTGCTTCACCACTCCCCTCACCCACATCCCTTCGCATCATGACGATCTCTACGCGCTCCAGCACCATCGCCAGGTGGACCTCCATGTTTCTCTCGTCGAATCTTCCGCCTGGCTTAATCTCGATCTCCCCTCGGATTGTCAGAACCACGCCGTCCCCATGACCGTCCACAATGTGCACTTCGTCGCCCTCTCCCTTCCCGATCGGTTTCTTACTCAAGTCCTTCACGCCTTCCGCCACTCCTCCCGTGCCTGGCTTCGTCTCTCCTGGTTGCTGGAAATCGCCCGTTGCGTCGAGCTGCATCGCGAGAACGAACCCCTCTGGAATCGCGTCGTCGAGCGCGCTGGCGATAGCCTTCTCACCCGGCGCGCCTTCGCACTCATCCTCTCGCTCGCCAATCGTCTCTTTCACAGCCGCACCCCGTGTCGCCTACGTTCCTGGTTCGCGGACGCCATCACCCCCTCTCTGCTTGCCTGGCTCGACCATTT
>CAYOOS010000404.1:0-4410 GCA_964405585.1 uncultured Acidobacteriaceae bacterium
GGTGTTTGCGCGGTGCCGGGATGCGTTTGTGTTTGGGCTACCGGGTAATCCTGTTTCCACGATGGTGACGTTTCTGCTGTTCGTTGCGCCAGCGTTGGATGTACTGAGCGGTTCACCAGCCAGGCCGCTTCCTTTGTTGGAAGCCACGCTTTCGGAAGCAATGAAGGAAAAGCCCGGGCTAACGCATTTCCTACCGGCTCGGATTGAATGGAGTGGTGGATCGGCGGAAGTGCGTCCATTGCGCTGGCAAGGGTCGGGTGACATTGCCACGCTGAGCCGGGCGAACTGTTTTCTGATGGTGCCCGCTGACCGCCAGGACATTGCCGCGGGAGAGAAAGTTTCCGTTCTGCCGCGGTTGGACGTACTCTAGGGCTCGTCTTGATCGCTTGAGTTTCCGAAGTCTCCGTGGACAGGCTTCGGACATGTAGCAAAGGCCTGAAATGCAATCCTCGATGGACCCGGGGCAAATGGCAAAACTCTCCCACTACGGCAAAGGCGGCGAAGTGCGCATGGTAGACGTCTCCGCCAAATCGGTGACCGCGCGCACGGCGGTGGCGCACGCGTTTGTGCGCATGGCGCCCAGCGTGGTGAGGGCAGTGGGGCGTTTGAAGAATCCGAAGGGCGATCCGCTGGAAGTGGCGCGTATCGCTGGAATCGCGGCGGCCAAACGCACGGCGGAGTGGATACCTCTTTGTCACCCACTGCCCCTTACGCACATTGCTGTGACCCCACGGCTATGCAAAGATGGAGTGGAAATTCATTCCCGGGTAACGGCGACGGCGCAAACCGGCGTGGAGATGGAAGCCCTAGTCGCCGCCACCTGTGCGGCCCTCACGGTTTACGACATGTGCAAAGCTCTCGACAAAGGAATTGAGATCACGGACGTCCACCTTCTGGAGAAGACGGGTGGAAAGAGCGGGGAGTACCGGCGCGCTCGGGGGAAGAAACCTCGCAGAGGGCGCAAATGACTGCGGCTCCGGGCAAAACCGTGAAGTTGCTCCTGGCGGAAGACAATCCGCTGATACGCGACCTGATTTCCAAGGCGCTCGACCCATACTGTGAAGTGATGATCGCGGGCGATGGCGCTGATGCGCTGCTGAAGACGATTGATGATCCCCCAGACGTGATTTTGTGCGATTACAAAATGGCCGGTCTGGACGGGCGGCAACTGTTTGAGAAACTGCGTGGGCGGGAAGCCACACGGCACATTCCGTTTTTGTTCATGGCGAGCCGCGCGGATATTGAAGAACGCCTGCGCCCGCTTGTGGATGGGGTGGAAGACTTTATCGCCAAGCCATTTTTGGTAAAGGACCTGGTCCGCTCCGCAAAGAAGGTAGTGGACCGGTTGCATCTGGAAAAACTGCAGAAGACGGCGTCGCGTCCTGGCGTGATTCAGGGCCGCCTGGAAGAAATGAACATGACAGACCTGATGCAATCACTGGAGATGGGACAGAAATCCTGCCGCCTGGTGGTGCGCAAGGGAGAGGAACAGGCGGAGTTGTACTTTGCCACAGGGCAGTGCCGCGACGCGAAGATTGGCACACTGCAGGGCGACGACGCGGTGTTCAAAGTTATCTTGTGGACCGAGGGTGAATTCGAGATTGACTTCAATGCTGCCAATGCTTCCACCGCCACCACCACCACCCGCAGCACCACCGGGCTCCTGATGGAAGCGATGCGCTTGTTGGACGAGGCCAATCGCGATACTGTCGAAAGCAATTGAACCTGTCATGCGTGTTGCTATCCTCACAATCAGCGATTCTGTTGCGCGCGGGGAACGCGTGGACCTCTCCGGGCCGGCGCTGGTGCAGCGATGCAGGGAACTGGGCTGGGAAGTGAATGCCTCGCTGCAGTGCTCGGACGATCCCGGCAGCGTGCGCAGTCAATTGCGGGAATTGGCGGATTCCCGGCGCGTTGACGTGCTGCTGACCACCGGTGGCACAGGGCTGGGGCCACGCGACAATACCCCGGAAGCAACGCTGGAGATTGCAGAGCGCAACATCCCCGGATTGGCCGAAGAGATCCGGCGCAAGGGCGCGGAGAAAACTCCGACGGCGCTATTGTCGCGAGGGGTGGTAGTGTCCCGGCACCGGACTCTGATCCTGAATTTGCCGGGCAGCCCGAAAGGCGCGGTGGAATCGCTGGATGCCATTGCCCACCTGCTGCCGCATGCATTGGAAGTACTGCACGGCGCGCGCCACGATTAGCGTGCGATAATCTTGTTAAACTCTCACGAAATCCGACCCATGGATCAGCCTCCGCGCTGAAGCTCCCGCCCTTGATTCACTTGTTGACGGCTCTCGCTGCGTCCATAACAATGTTGACATCATGACTACCAAACTTTCCGATAAGAACCTCGCGGTTTTGGGCACAGGTAAACTCGGCAGCATCCTATTGCGCGCCTTTCTGAAGCAGGGGCTTTTCTCTCCGAAGCGCGTGAATTTCACGGTCCGCCGTGAAGAGAAGGCGGCGGCGCTTGCCAAGGAACTCGGCGTCAAAGGCGGTACGGACAATCGCAAGGCCGTTCACTCAGCGGATATCGTGCTGTTGGCGGTGAAGCCGCAGGTGGTGGGCGACGTCCTGAAGCAGATTGCGCCAGAACTGACCAAAGACACACTGATCATATCTGTTGCGGCTTCCGTGCCGACTGCATACATCGAACAATACGCAGGCGCCCAGGTTTCCGTGGTCCGCGCCATGCCGAATACGTGTTCCACTGTTGGTTGCGGAATGACGGGGATTTGCCCCGGCGCACACGCTTCCGCCGAGCATCTGGAAATTGCGAAGGCCATGTTTGACGCCGTGGGGCGCACCGTCGTTGTCGACGAAAAGAATATGGACGCCGTCACCGGCCTTTCCGCATGTGGGCCCGCATTCATCTACATTATTCTGGAATCGCTAGCCGAAGCCGGCGTGAAGGTGGGCTTGCCGCGGGATATCTCCACGCTGCTGGCTTCCCAAACGATGAAAGGCGCGGCGAGCGTGGTGCTGGAGACCGGTGATCATCCAGCACTTCTGAAGGACGCAGTGACGACCCCCGCCGGGTGCACGATTGACGGAATACTCGAGCTCGAGGAAGGGAAGTTGCGCGTTACCCTGATCAAGGCGGTGGTGAAAGCCACGCAGCGCGCAGGGGAATTATTGTTCGAGAAGTAGCTGGATCGCCGGTGGCGGCGCATGAGCGAGAGACACAGTTCTGCGCTCACGTGATCGGGGCAATTCACCTGACAAGAAGTTGTGGTACGATGCGTCGAGAGGCATTCCATGCCTGAGGCTTACATCCCGGTTCTGATTTTTGCGTTGCTGGTGCTGTCATTTCCTATTCTCGCCTTGCTGATTTTCAAGTTGATTCGGCCGGAGACAGCCGGCGGCCCTGCCAAGTTGCAGCCTTACGAGTGTGGCATCCCCCCGGAAAGCAATGCGCGCGGACGCTATTCGGCACGGTTTTACGTGGTAGCCATGCTGTTTGTGATCTTCGACGTGGAAACCATGTTCCTGTTTCCCTGGGCGATTCTGTATCGCTCATGGGTAATGAATCACATGGGTGCGTTTGCTTTGGTTTCCATGTTTGTATTTTTGGGGATACTGCTGGTTGGGTACGCCTGGCTTTATAAGAAGGGTGCGTTGGACTGGGCGTAATTCTCCGTTGTGGTTCTTTTTCTCATCCTTTAAACCTGCAGAACTTTTCCACTGATGTGCTGGCGCGCATTGACTGTCCTGACTGCGTGTGTTAGAAACTCTGAGAGCGATCCTGTTTGCTGCCAGGTCGCGGATGAGTGTGTCTGTCTGCAAACTGGTTTGCGCGTTCTCGCTCCTTCCTTTTGCGCGCGGCCTGAATTGCGGTGATTCTCAGTGGAATGATTTGGGGCTACTTGGAGTTTTGACGAGCCCCACTTTGCAGTTCAATGGTCCCAGGGTCCATGGCAGAAGAGCCCAAGCCACCCCAGTCGCCTGAAAGTCCAAAGCCAGAAACTGCTGGCGCTACACCGGCGCCACCAGCAGCGCCTGCAAGCGCCGAAGCTGCCCCATCTCCAGCCGCCAAGCCTGCCGCGCCCGCCAAGCCCGCGCCGCCTCCTCCGAAGCCTCCCGTCTTGATGCAGACTCCGCTGGACAATGATTTGACTAAGCGGTACCGCGAGCAATTTGGCGCGGCAATCTTGGATGCCGTGGAGGACCGCAAGCAGGCGTACCTGGTAATTGACTCCGCGCAACTGTCGGAGATAGCGCGCTACTCAAGGGACGTCGAAAAGTTTGATCTTCTGGAAGATTACACGGCAGTGGATTGGCCGCGCCGCGAAAAGCGTTTTGATTTGGTGGCCATTCTGTATTCGTTCCCGAATAATACGCGGCTGCGGTTGAAGGTACCGCTTGGCGCCGAGCAAAGCGCCGCGAGTCTCGTGGAGATCTGGC
>CAYOOS010000405.1:0-4407 GCA_964405585.1 uncultured Acidobacteriaceae bacterium
TGGCGGGCGTCGAGCTCACCCCCTTTCCAGGTTCCGTGGAAGATCGCCATGCCGAACAAACCGCTATGGTCGGCCTTGCCGGTGCGCTTTGTGGAATGGTAACCATTCGTTGCGCGACTCCTACCGCCGGTAGACTCGCGACCCTCATGCTCCGCGCTGAGGTCGGGAGCACTCCGTCCATGATGGGCGATGCGCTAGGTGAGTTGTGCAACATGGTTGCGGGGAACTTCAAATCAAAAGTCACCACGCTCGCGGACCACTGCATGCTCTCCGTTCCCACGGTCATCTGGGGCGAAGACTACGTCCTGCAGACCGTTCTGCCTCATGAAGGTTTCGAGGTTGTGCTTTCTTTTGAAGGCGATCCCCTCTGGTTCACATTAGTCATTCACACCTGAAGTGTCCCTCCAGGTACTGCACCATTTCCCGGCAATCTTTGCCCAGTTCCCGCAAACCAAGGCAGAGGTTGCCGGTTCTCTTTTGCGGTTTCGCTTGTCCTCCCCGAAGCAGACGAAAAGTATTTGAGTTTCAACACTTTCCCCTGCCTTACTAACCGTTCCATTGGTCACTGCCTTGCTCCTCTCATTTCGGAGGTTTCTGATGGACAGCGGTTTCTATTCCGCCTTTACCGGATTTTCCACTCGCCTGGATGCTCTCGAGGTCCTGGCGAACAATCTTGCCAACACCAACACACCGGGCTACAAGGCGCAGTCCGCTTTCTACCGCGCAATGCCCGCGTGGCTGCAAGCTTCGCTCTCCTCGCCTCTCAACCAGGTCGTAAATCGCTATGGTGTATTGGGCGGCGCGCATCTCGATCTCTCTTCCAGCAACCTGGAATCGACCGGGAATCCCACCGACATCGCTCTGGAGGGTTCAGGCTTCTTCACCATCCAGGCAAAAAACGGCGCGCGTTTTACCCGCAATGGTAGCTTCCAACTCAATTCGCAACGCCAGCTCGTCACACCGCAAGGCGACTTGGTCCTCGGAGAGCAAGGCCCCATTCAGATTCCTTCCGGTCAAATGAATATCAGTCAGGACGGTACCATCTCCGTGGATGGCAGCATCGTGGCCACTCTCAAAATCACCGATTTCGGCGCTACTCCTGACTTGACGCCGGAAGGCAATACCTATTTCGTTGCGCCTGCTGGGGCGGGGAAGAACTCCACCGATACGCACGTCCGCCAAGGCGCGCTGGAAACCTCCAACAGCGATCCGATCCGCAACACGGTCGCGCTCATCGATTTGCAGCGTACCGCCGAATTGATGGAAAAGGCGTTGTACATCTTTCACAACGAATTCAATCGCACGGCAGCGCAAGATCTTCCGCGCGTGTAAAACGAAAACCGACTCGGGAGAAAAACAATGTATCGAGCCCTCTATACCGCCGCAAGTGGCATGGAAACACAGCAAATCAACCTGGAAAACGTGGCCAACAACCTGGCCAACGCCAATACCACCGGGTTTCGTCGTCGCCGCCTGCAATTCCAGGATTTGATTTACCAGAATCTTGTTCTCCCCGGTGCGGCTTCCACCCAGCAGACCACTTTCCCCACAGGCCTCCAGATCGGTCTCGGCACCCGGTTAGCCGCCTCGGCATCCGTTCAACTTCAGGGCGACATCAATACCACCGGCAACACGCTCGATCTTTGTATTCAGGGCCAGGGTTTCTTTCAGGTGCAATTGCCCAGTGGTGAGGTCGCCTACACGCGCGACGGCTCCTTCAGTCTCGACCCCACCGGCATCCTTGTGACTTCTGACGGTTACCAGCTTCAGCCCGCCATCACTGTCCCTCCCAGCGCAACAAATGTCACCATCGGCACCGATGGCACCGTCAGTGTGCAACTTCCCGGCCAGCAGCAAGCACAGCAAGTGGGCACCATTCAACTCGCCACGTTCGCCAATCCCGGCGGCCTCAGCAGCGTTGGCCAGAATTTGTTTCTCGAAACCACCGCTTCCGGTAACCCCATTGTCGGTACCCCTGGCGGCAGCGAAGGTCTCGGCACCATTCTTCAGGGCTCGCTTGAAAACTCCAACGTCGACATCGTCACCGAATTCGTCAACATGATTCTGGCGCAGCGCTCCTACGAAGCCAATTCTCGCGTCGTCCAAGCCGCTAACGAAATGTTCCAGACCATCAACAGCCTCACCACCACGTAAGGAGCATGCACATGAACAAACCTGCAGCCACTCTTGTCTTGCTCTCCTTTCTCCTTGTTCCATTCGCGGCCGTGCACGCCGGGCCTCTTCGCATCGCGCTGCTTGCGGATACCACTATCCAGGGCGATACCATCCTCCTCTCTCATTTGCTGCCTGCCGTAGCTCCTTCCGAGATTCGTCTCCGCGCCGAAAATGTTGTCCTCGGTACCGCTCCGGAGATTGGAAACCTCCGCGCGTTGAGCCGCGAGTTCCTGGAGGCTTCGTTGCAAGGGGCGGACTTTCAGCCGGAAAATTTTGAACTTCCTGAAGTCGCCATCGTTCGCCGCGAGGGCCGCCGCATCGCCAAAGAAGATGTCCTTCCCGTTCTGCAAAATTATCTCGATGCCCGCTCGAGCGGCGCGTCCGCAAAAATTAGCCTTGACGAAATCTCCTTGCAGGCTTCCATTTCCGTGCCGCAAGGCGTTCCTCGCCTCAACGTTTCCGAATTTGCCTTTGACAATCTCCTCGGCTGCGCCCGCTTCCGCATCTCTTCCTCTTCCAATCCCAAGGCCCCTCCCTTCTATGCCTGGCTTTCCATGCCGCGTGCCTCTCATCCCGGCGGGACGGATCGCAGCCATTCCCCACGTGATACGTTTCGCGCTCCAAACGCACCTAGGCCTGTCGAATCCCGGCGCTTGGCCGTGCTCTATATACACTCCGAAAACTCTTCCGCCATGCTCAGTGTCCGGCCGCTGCAGGGCGCTTCCATCGGTGAAACCATTCGCGTACGTGTCCCGGCCAATGGCCACACGCTGCTTGCCCGTGTCACTGGCATTGATCGCCTTGAAGCCGCTTTTTAGGGAAGGGAACCATGAGGAATTCCTCCAAGCTCCTGTCACTCTTTCTACTGGCCGCGCTGCCCGCCGTATCCGTATATGCGTCGCCACGCTCCAAGAAGATCAAAACTCCCGCAACGTCGAGCGTCTATGACGACTATCTCGCTCGCGTCCGCGCCATGAATGAGGCGCCGCCCGCCACTCTAGGCAGTCTGTGGGTCGATTCCGGCCCGCTCTCCTTGATCGCCGCCGATTACAAGGCTCGCCACCCCGGTGATCTCGTGATTATCCATCTCGCGGACAGTTTCACGGCCGGCACTGCCGGAGAGAACAGCCAATCCCGCCAGTTTGCCGCGCAATCCAACATCACACAGTTGTTCGGAGCGCTCGCCAGCAATAACCGCCTGCAGAATCTCTTGAACGCCAGTTCCAGTCACAGCCTTGATGGCAAGGGCCAGTCCACCATGAGCTCCAACGTCACTATGAACCTCGCCGCTCAGGTTATGGAGACGCTGCCTAACGGCGTCCTGGTCATTCAGGCTGCCCGCGATCTCACTTTGGGTAACGATCGTCAGACGGTCTTCTTGCGCGGTCTAGTCCGCCCCGGCGATCTCGCCCCCGACAATTCCGTGGCTTCCAGTTCTATTTCCGATCTGCAAGTGGAGATCAAGGGAAAGGGCGCGGTCGCTGACGCCTCGCGCCAGCCAAATATTGTCGTCCGGACGCTCTTGAAGCTGCTGTCGTTTTGAGGAACCGCACATGATCCGCCTCTCCATCGCACTCTTTCTCGTACTTGCTCTGATCGTGGCGTGGCCGCTGCCTCCGTGCTTTGCCGACGAATCCGTGGCCCTGCCTCCCCACGTTGCGCGTCTGAAAGACATCACGGAAATTGAAGGCATTCGCGATAACCAGCTTATCGGTTACGGCCTCGTCGTCGGCCTGAATGGTACTGGCGACAAGCAGCAGACCATCTTCTCCGTGCAAACTCTCGGCAATATGCTCCAGCGCATGGGCGTTAGCATCCAGGGTCAGATTTCCACCATTCAGGTGCGCAACATCGCTGCCGTCTTCGTTACCGCCACGTTGCCTCCTTTCGCCCGCCCCGGCATGAAGTTGGATGTCACCGTATCCTCTATAGGGGACGCCAAGAGCTTGGCCGGGGGCACGCTGCTCCTCACTCCCTTGCGCGCCGCTGATGGCAGCACCTACGCGGCGGCGCAAGGCCCGTTGGTTATCGGCGGCTACAGTGCCGGGAACGCAACAAATGCCAAAGTCGTGAATCACCCGACGGTTGGCCGCATCCCGGAAGGCGCGCTTGTGGAACGCGACGCTTCGCTCGATCTGACGCAGGTCAAACTTCTCTCCATCCTTCTGCGCGATCCCGATTTCCAGACCGCGGAAGAGACCGCCTCCACTATCAATCACGAATTGGGCGCGG
>CAYOOS010000406.1:0-4404 GCA_964405585.1 uncultured Acidobacteriaceae bacterium
TCCAGTTGAAACTTGAGCGACTCGACTCGTACTTGCCAAGCTGCATGAACTCAAACAATTGGTCGTGGGTGATGAAGCCGGATCGCAACACTTGGCGAAGCAGCGGGTAGTCGTGCTCGGCGTTCAAGCTGATGCAGTCTTTGATGTAACGCATGGTTAATCTCCCGACAGAATGTTGGATCCAGATTATTTACCTTCGCTCAGGGCCAAGATAACAGCGAAGGGGAACTCACACGCCCTCAAGCCTGCACACGGCCTCACGCCACGAGTTGCAAGCGTGCAATCCAGCGACGGGCGGGCGCTGGCTGTAATATGTACGTCCCCACGTCACTGCGTATCCAACTGTACGCAGGCAAAAGCAACATGCATTCCTGTTGGTCACGGCATTCGCTAAATGAAATGAGAAGGCCGCCGTCAGACTTCCACCCCCTGTTTCCGATGTGCATACGGCCAACTTCGCTTTCTTTCGCTACAACCAGGAAGCAATCCGGTTCTCGCGGCGCCATAAGCATGTGCTTGAAGAGGATCTTGTTCTGCCCCTGCCAGACACACGGCTCATCGCACTCGAACACACGATTGATTATCCGCAGCGGATAATTCGGGTTGAAGCCGCCGGTTGAGTTGAAGCGCGCGTGGCCGGCAACCTTCGAACGCGTACGGATCGTTCCGTCTACCGGCACGCCCGTGGTGTTGTAGTAGGCCGCTCGTGCAAACCGTCTCGGGTCGTCGAGGTCCTTGCCAAACCTCCGGCGCCACACACTACCAAGTCCTGTAATTGACACCACCATGATCGTCACGCACCCTTGAGATGTCTGTTCTTTTCGCGTTCTGCAAGAAGCTGCTGCTGTAGCGAGTTGACGAGCTTCATGTATTCGGCGTTCGAAGCAGGCAATGGCAACCCCGCCTGGCCAACCACATGAGCGCCGCCTTTGCCGTCGATCTTTTCCGATAGCGCCTGGAGTTGCAGGCTCAGGTCTGTTACAACGGCGGACCTTTGTTTCAGTTCCTCGCTCAGTTGATCTCTTTCGCTGGTCATGAAACGCAGATCGTCCGCTGCCTTCTTCATTCTTGCCTTGAGATCGTCAATCTCAGATGTGCCGCCGGAGATCGTCTGTCCCGACCCTGCCTCGATTGCACGGTTGCAGTGTTCTACGTGATTGTTGTACTTCGCGATGGCTTCCTTCGCAGCCTGGCGGGAGTACAGGTCCTGGTTGTACAGGTCAGTCAGCATCTCCTCGGTCAGGTAACGCTCACGGCGGCAATCAATCCGTAGCTTGGCGTACGCAATCATCACCAACAGCGACCAGACGGTCACACCCAAGCTGTATGGGAAATAAGGGTTCTTCGCGCTAGCTGCGAGGAGTATGCGGCGACGTTCCTCCATCCACTCGCCGTAGTCAATGTCACTCGGGTTGAACTGTTTCAGCAGGAATTCGTACCAGGTGTCGGGCGGTTGCTGGGTGTGTCCCCGCACTTGCGCAGCAGCCATCGGGCTGTATCGGCTGCGGGGAACGGAGGAACCGGATGGCCGGCTCTGTGCGAAGCTCGAACAAACCGACAATGACAGCCACGCTATTATTGCCAGCAGCTTGTTGTGTGTTTTCATGCTCGAGATCCTCCAGGAGTACGCTTCGGAAAGCGCACTGCCGCTGCTAGATCGTTGCTCTTGAAGCGCAGGTTGGCTCCGACCGAATCCGCGCGGGAATGGCGCAAGCGGGGGTAGATCTCCGGCTCGAAGTTAGGGAAGCTAACGTCGGCCGGCGGCCGGACGTGCAAGTGTCTGTGCAGCGTTCCACGCGTGTCGTCGCTCATCAGGATTTCCATTTGTCCTTTGGGCAAGTTCTTGATGTGCTCATCGAGGGCGCGTGTCTCGCGTTCTTCCCGCTCCACGGCTTGCCCGGTCGCCTCGTATTTCTCATACCCAAATACCTTCCACCGGAGCATGGAGCGGCTGCGGCGCGTAACCTCGTGCTCAGCCGACGCCCGCAGGAAGTAACGCGCGGTCTCCTCGTCGCGGGTGCGGAGGCTCATCGTGGTGTTGGGAGCCGAGGTGACGTCTTCCTTAAAGCCGCGACCGACTTGCATGAGCTGTGGCAGCGACTGCATGGAGAACAGAAACGCGGTGTGCGTGCCGCGGGCGGTTTGCAGAATCTGGGCGAAGTTCCGGTAACCAAAGGGAGCGAATTCATCCAGCACGACGCTGAACATCGGCCGGTTGCTGCGGTGCCTCTGCTCCTCGCTCTCATAACGCTTGCCAACCACGAGCTGCAGATTCTGGAGCAACATCTTCCCGAGAGCGCGCACGGGTTCAGTGTTCTTGTTCACGTTCAGAGTTACGAACAGGATCAGCCCCTGCTCGATTACCTCGTCGATCGAGAGCAAGTCTTCGTAAGGTCCGGTGATCACTGACAGCTCATCATCCAGGAAAGTCATGCACTCGTTAAGCAGCCCCTGGATCTTGGGCACACGCTCACGGTCCTGAAAGGACTGGTAGAGATTCTTGACCGACATCTCGAAGTTCAGCCGGCGTTGAGTCGTGATCGACGGATCGCGCTCAATGCGTCGTGTCGCCTTCTCCACCTGCTCACGCAGCACTTCCTGGTCGATCGCCATTACCAGCACGTCATAGAAATTGAACTTGAGTCCGGTGTACACCAGCACCCGGACAATATCGGCAAGGTAGTTGAGTTGGTGCTTGCCAAAGAACTCGTCGTGCAGGTTAAATGAGCCGAAGACCATGTTCACGACAGGCATGTAGTCGTCATCCGCGCAGTGGAACGGGTTGTACAGGACGGAGATGTCAGGGCGAGCGGGATTCAAAACCCGGAGTTGGTGGAGGCGGCCGGCGCGGTGGATATGGGGCAACAGGTCATAGAAGAATTCCAGGTCGCCTTTGCCGTCGAAGATGACCATGGGGATGTGACGCGGGTCCTCCGGTGGACCAACAGTTCGCGCCAGATCCTGGCTGATGATGTTGCGGAGAAGGGTCGTCTTGCCCGAGCCAGTCATACCCAGCACGATTCCTTGCATAACGCGGACCTTATCGGGCCAAAGCCATGGTTCCCCGTGGACATCGTAGCCAAGTACAACCGCGTCGTGAGCCCATGCTTTGCGAGTCAAAGCCTCGTCCCGTTTCGGTGACATTACCAGCGGAGGGCTCGGCCATTGCTTCTCGCGGCGGGAACGCCGCGTGGCCAGAAGCCATATGCCGCTGCCAGCACCCACCCCGCTGATGACCATGTACAAGGCAATCTCTTCGATCTGGGGAGTCGTGAAGCGGTAGCGGTTGCGGGCGACGTACCAGGTGAACCAGCTGGCCGCGAGGATCACTACCGCGATGAGAATTTCAAGGCTTTCAAGTAGTGGTGGGTGTTCGCGCCGGTCGTAATTGGGAGGTCTCACCATCATGACCACAAGTTGAAGTGAACGAATACCCCCAAAAGTGCCAAGAGGCACAACACCGCGAGCACAAAAGCCTTCCTGGGATGTCGTGGCGCTTCGGGCTCAAAGGGATTGGCAGGTTCGAGAACCATAGCCGATACGGCCTTGCCCAGTCCGACGTCCGGACGCTCGTTGAGGTATTCCTCCAACAATGAACGAACTTCTAATTGCGTGAATTCCTTTGCCATGATTAAAGCACCATGGTAGCGGTTGGTTGCCCTTTTTCGTCCTTGGGAAACATAAGGCGCAGAATGGTGGGACCATTCTTTATAGCCGGAAGCTTAACGCCGACGAGCCCCACCGTCTCTTGTCCATGGTTTAGACGGGCAGAGCGCAAGTTTCCGCTTACTACCTCTACCGGCCTTTCGCTGCTGACTTTGATCCGCGCGGCTGCAGACTCCCTTAACTGGGAGTTCGATAGGCGATCCAAGCCACGAGAAGAAGCGCTCACATTGATTGCAACGACCTGTGGTGTACTCAGCGTATAGGCTTCCTGGGTGCCATTCCGCACTGCATAGCGGATGAACAGTTCGTTCCCTTCACCGTGGAACGTATCCTTGAGGATCACGACGACCCGATCCTTTGGCATCTTTATGCCATCCGTTCGGATCGGCTTGCTGTCGAGCAGAACCTCCGGATCAGTCACCGCAGTTGCGCGGGACGAAGGAGGCTTTACAGCCGTCGCTGGCGCCGGCACTGGAGGCGGCGCGGGCTGGTCGATGGCAAAGTCCATCTGCTCGACAGCCCCGGCAGGCTCGAGTTCGTAACTCATTCGCCCAGACGCCGTCCAGATGAAGAGGTTCGTTGCTACGTCGGCTTCCGTTGGCTGGATGAAGACCTTGTTTTCCCGCCATTCGATCTTGAAGGCCGGGCTACCAGCGGCCACCGTGATTACCGGCTCGCGAACTTCGATTACCGTCAGATGGTTTAGGGCGGTTTGGACACGCACAATCCGGTTAGGAT
>CAYOOS010000407.1:0-4385 GCA_964405585.1 uncultured Acidobacteriaceae bacterium
AACTCACGCATAAAGGTTTTGCAGACCTCTCCCTTACCACTTGGGTACCGCGCCGTTCCCTTTATTATAGCGAAAATCTTTCAAGCCTGTCAGCGCGTCCGAGGTTGTTGTTTCGGCACTCTGGGCCCGGAAAACACGCTTACTTCTTTGTTGGCTCTTCGATCTGGGCTTCTCGCAGAAATCGCGCCGATTCTTCTGGCGGCGTCGGATTGATATAGAAGCCCGTGCCCCACTCGAAGCCGGCCACCTTCGTCAGCTTGGGAATGATTTCGATGTGCCAGTGATAGTGATCGTTAATCTCTTCCCCGATCGGTGAGGTATGAATCATGAAGTTGAACGCCGGGCGGTCCAGCACCGCGTCCATGCGCATCAGCGTGTCTTTCATCATGCTGGCCAGGCTGGCGTACATAGAACTTTGATTATTCTCATATGCCGATCCATGCGTCTTGGGCAACAGCCACATCTCGAACGGGAAGCGCGGCGCATACGGCGCCAGCGTGATGAAATGGTCGTTTTCGCCAATTACCCGCTCGCCCGTGTCCCGCTCCTGGCGAATGATGTCGCAGAAAATGCAGCGCTCTTTTTCGTCGTAATAATGCCAGCAGTTATCCACTTCCTCGCGCACGCGCCGCGGCACAATCGGCAGCGCGATCAGTTGCGAGTGCGGGTGTTCCACCGAAGCCCCCGCGGCTTCCCCGTGGTTCTTGAAAATCAGCACGTACCGGAAGCGCTTGTCATTCTTCAGGTCCAGCATGCGGTCGCGATACGCCCACAGCACGTCTTCCACGGCCTTCTGCGGCAACTGCGCCAGCGTCGTCTGGTGCTGGGGCGTTTCGATGATGACCTCGTGCGCCCCGATTCCGTTCATTTTGTCGAACAGTCCTTCGCCTTCGCGATCCAGTTCGCCCTCAATTCCCAGCGCCGGAAAACGATTCGGCACCACACGGATGTTCCACCCGGAGGAATTAGCGCTTCCCCCATTCCGCCCGTAGGCCAGAATCTCCGGCGGCGTCTTCCCTTCATTGCCCGGACAGAATGGACAGTTGCGCGGCGCGCCCGGGAAAACGCTTTCGCGCAGAAAGTCCATTGGCCGCTTCCCGCGGTCCGTCGAAATGATCACCCAACGTCCTGTGATTGGATCCTTACGTAACTCCGGCAATTCACCCTCCGAACCTGGTTGAACCTAACCCTGAAGAAACACCTTCCACAAAGTCGTTATTGTACTCCGACTTGGCCTTGAGAAGCTGTAGAGACCATCACATAGCGTTGCGTCGCTGCTAATACGGGCCCGGGTAGCCCGGCATCGCCATGTCTGAATCAGGGTCACGCCCGCGGGCTGAGGGCCGCTTTGTGCAGGCGGACGGCAGGTGGTTGACCGGGAATGTTGTCAATCGCCACCACGTCAAACCGCACCGGGCATTCCTTCAAATGGCGCTCGCGGAGAAAATAGTGCGCGGTGCGCACTAGCACTTCATGCTTTTCCCTTGTAATGCTCAATTCCGGCAAAGCGGACTTCCCTTTCACGGCCAGGCGCGTGCGCACTTCCACAAATGCCAGCGTCTCGCCATCGAAGCCGATCAGGTCAATCTCCCCCTTGGCGCGCACCGGCGCGTAGTTGCGAGCGATGAAAATGTACCCGAGGCGCCGCAAATACCAGTAAGCGTACGTTTCCCCGCGCACGCCGGTGCGCAGCGCCGCAAGCCTGTCCGCAGTCGCACCGGCTTCACCATCAGCAGCCTGCGCGGAATCCTGCAGCCCGTGCCGCGCCTTCCACTCCACGACCGCGAATCCGATGCGCGCCAGCATTTCGCCGCCTGGTTACTTTTCGGCTAAGACCATCTCCAGTATAAACACAAATCCCGCGGCGGGCTGAACTTTCTGCCGCCGCGGGATTGGTCTCCGCTTCTGGGTTCCTGATCGCTGATCTCTGGTCGCGGGTCGCCTTCTTTACAGCGTTTTCTCCACGTCTCGGATGCTCTCTTCCAAGATGTGAATCGCGCAATCGGCCTGCTCTTCGTCAATAATCAGCGGCGGCGACACGCGTATGGAATTTTCGCCGGATTCCAGCGTAAGCAAACCACGGTGGAACGCGCTAACCACGATCTGGTTGCGCAGATCCGCCGCTTTTTCCTTGGTGCGCTGGTCGCGAACAATCTCCAGGCCGATCATCAGCCCTTTGCCGCGCACGTCGCCGACAATCTTGAAGCGCTTCGGCCAGTCATTGATCTTGCCAAAAATGTATGCGCCCATTTTCTGCGCGTTGGCCATCAAACCGCCCTGGATCAAATCCAGCGTGGCCATCGCTGAAGCGATGCACACGGGGTTTCCTCCATACGTCGTGCCGTGCGATCCCGGCTTCCACTGCATCACGCTTTCCTTGGCAATGAACGCGCTGATCGGCATCCCGCTGCCAATCCCCTTCGCGGTCAGCACAATGTCTGGCGTGATCCCGGCGTGATCGTAGGCCCACATCTTGCCCGTGCGCCCGACTCCGGATTGCACCTCATCGAGGATCAGCATGATGCCATGCTTATTGCAAATGCGCTGGAGTTCCTGCAGGAAAAATGCCGGCGCGGGAATGAAGCCGCCTTCCCCTTGTATCGGCTCCACGATAATCGCGGCCACTTCTTCCGGCGCAAACAGGCGCTTGAAGATCTGCTGCTCAAGCTGCTCGATGATTTCCCCGCCACAAGTTTCCTTGGTGTGGCCCAGTGCGCAGCGGTACGCGTACGGATAAGGAATGTGCTCGACGCCGCCCAGCAGCGTGCCGAAATATTTGCGCTGCGTATTCTTGGAAGCCGTAAGCGAGAGCGAGCCGAGCGTGCGCCCGTGGAAGCAGCCATAAAACGCAATCAGCTTGTCACGCCGCGTGGCATAGCGCGCCAGCTTAATCGCGCCTTCCACCGCTTCCGTCCCGCTGTTGCCGAAGAATACTTTGTATTTGTGCTCCTTCGGCATGGCGGCGACGAGGCGCTCCGCGAGTTCCGGCATGTGCCGGTGGTAGAAATCCGTGCCAGCAATGTGGATAAGTTCCGCGGCTTGCTTCTGAATGGCTTGCACTACGTGCGGATGGCAATGTCCTGTGGAGCAGACTGCAATCCCCGCGGCAAAGTCCAGGAACGTATTGCCATCAGGATCTTCCACGATGGCGCCGTAGCCGCGATGCGCAACCAGCGGATACTCGCGGAAGAGTGACGGCGAAATAAATTTCTTGTCGTACTCGATGACTTCTTGCGCTTTCGGTCCGGGCAAAGCCATCTTGATTCGAGGGAGTTTTGTTTCTGTGGCGGTAATCATGATTCCTCCAAAGTTCGTGCGCGGTGGTTCAGGTTATTGCCGAAGTGCGAGGAGAGAGGACAGGTTGAAATTGACCGCAACCTGCTGAAAGTGAGGGACTTAATCGACGCCGTAGAGGCCGGGACGCAGGATGGCTGGACGAAACTTCCGCGGCACGCGCGGGCCCACCGCAACTCGATCATGTTTCAAAAAGTGGAAGTACTTCATTTGCGTTTCCAGCGGACGCTGCCGTCCTTGGCATCTTCCAAAAGTATACCACGCTCAGCGAGTTCCTTGCGGATGCGATCGCTGGCCGCAAAATCGCGGCGTTGCCGCGCGGCCTGCCTTTCGGCGACCAGCCTTTCGATTTCCGCGTCGTCCACTCCGCCAGATGCATCCGCGTAACCCAGCGCCTGCAACTTTTCCGCGTCGTTGTCAACCATCACGGCGAACACGCGATCAAAATCCGCAAGCAACTCCTGCACAAGAGGGATTTCTCCCTGGCGGAATTCACCTTTGTCCATCGCGATGTTGGCTTCACGCACCAGATCATAGACGGCGGCAAGCGCCTGCGCGGTGTTCAGATCGTCGGAGAGCCCGGCGTCGAAATCATCTGCGGCTTTCTCGATGCTTGCGGCGATGGCCGGCTGCGAACCGGCCGGAAATTTTTCCTGCTTCAAACGTGCCGCGAAGTTGCGCAAGCGTTCAACGGAACTGGTAGCCTGCTGCAAACCATCAAACGTGAAATTTAATTGGCGGCGATACGGCACACTGGCCAGCGCAAAGCGCAGCGCGGACGGCTTGTAACCCTTGGCAAACAGATCGCGCAACGTAAAGAAGTTGCCCAGTGATTTGGACATCTTCTCGCCTTCCACCAGAAGGTGTTCCGCATGCATCCAGTAACGCACGAAGTGCTTCCCCGTAGCCGCTTCACTTTGCGCGATTTCGTTTTCGTGGTGCGGGAAAGCCAGGTCGATGCCGCCGGTGTGAATATCCAGTGTTTCGCCAAGATATTTCATGGCCATCGCGGAGCATTCGATGTGCCATCCGGGCCGCCCCGTGCCAATCGCGGTTTCCCAGAAATGCTCGCCGGGCTTGGGCGCTTTCCA
>CAYOOS010000408.1:0-3948 GCA_964405585.1 uncultured Acidobacteriaceae bacterium
TCCTGTCACTCAGGCCAACAATGTCACCTTTACCGAAACCGTCACCAACAACGGCCCCGCCACCGAAACCAACGCCACGTTTACTGTCACCATCCCCGCCAACACCACGCTCTCTTCTAATTCTCTTATTCCTACTGGCTTTACTGTGCCTGCCGGTTGGTCTTGCAACACCATCTCTATCGGTTCCACCGGCACTTTCACTTGTACCCTCACCGGGACTCTTGCAGCGGGTGCCTCCGCCAATTTCCCTCTCCTCGTTAAAGTAAATGCCGGAGTTGCTTCCGGCACCGTCATTTCCGCTACTCCCTCGGTCTCTAGCACCGTTGGCGACCCAAATCTTTCAAACAATTCCGCCACCGCCTCCACCGTCGTCGGTTTGCCTACACAGTCCAGCGTCAGCATCACCAAGACCGCTTCTCCTGAACCGGTCAACCAAGGTCTCATCCTTAGCTACACCATCACCGTCTCCAACGGCGGTCCCGCTGCTGCCACCGGCACCTTCACGGTCACCGACATCCTTCCTCCTGAAGTTACGTATATTGCCAACTCTTACTCCACAAATGCACCCGGTGGCTCTTGCTCTGGTACGACTACGGTGACGTGCACCATCCCTAACGGGCTTCCCGTCGGCTCCACTGTCGTCATCAACATCAACGTCACCGCCACAACCTTTAGCGCCGCTAGCCTCTCCACCAACACCGCCACCCTCACCACTACCACTACAGTTCCCAATGCACCCACGTCCTTGGGACCTATCACCGCCGCAACCTGGGCAGGCGGTGTCGCTTCGTTTACGTTCTCCGCACCTTTGCCTGCCAGCTTGACAACCTCCTCAACACTCACAACTACTGGCTTTACTCCAGCCGGCTATAACGTTTCGAACCTGGCCATCCAGACTATTACCACCGCCACAGGAGTGGTCACTGTAAATTTGGCTACCAATCCCGGCACCGCTACCACTCTTGGTGGCGGCTCTGCTTACATCCCCTACCCGCTTATCGCCACTTCTATCTCCACCATCCAATCTCCCACCGCCGTGGACATCTCTTCCTTTCATGCCTTCTCCCAGTCCGACGGCTCCGTCATCCTCGAGTGGCACACCAACGAAGAATCCCGCAACCTCGGCTTCCATCTCTATCGCGAGGATGCCTCCGGCCGCACCCGCATTGATCCCTCCATAATCGCCGGGTCTGCTCTCCGTCTTCGCGGTGGCCGGCCCCAGCACGCCGCCAAGACGTACAGTTGGATCGACCACCAACCTTCCCGCGATGCCGCTTACTGGATTGAAGATGTGGACGTCAATGGCTCGCGTAGTCTCCACGGCCCTGCCTATCCCGAATCCGCCGCCGGATCGTCCGCCTCTCAAGCGCCGTCTCAGCCCTCGCCCCTTCTAAGCGAACTTCATGCTTCCCCCCGTTCTCTCTCGACGACCAGTCCCATGGTGTTGCTCCAGGCTCCGCGGCCCGTTCTCCCCGTCTATCCTCCCGTCCTGTCGAACTCTAGCCTCGCCGAGCACCCCGCGGTCAAAATCGCGGTTGACCACGAAGGCTGGTACCGCGTCTCCCTCTCTCAGCTTTCTGCCGCCGGCCTCGCTCAAGGTACCGATCCGCGCACTCTTCATCTCTACGCCGAAGGCGTAGAACAGCCACTTCTCCTTACCGCCGACACGACCTCTTCTCCATCTCTTGGCCCCGACATCGAATTCTACGGCACCGGCATTGATACGCCATTTTCCGCTGATCGCGTCTACTGGCTGATCAGTGAGAATCACTCGCCCAAGCGCATCCTCTCGGTTCCCTCGCCTTCCTCCGGAAGCGCCGCTCCGTCAAGTTTCCCCTTCACCGTCCTTCGTGAAGACCGCTACACCTACTTCGCCGCGCTGCTCAATGGCGAAAACAACGATAATTTCTTTGGCGCAATCATCACCTCGGATCCCACCGATCAAACTCTTGCCGTCGCGCACCTCGACCCAACTTCACCTTTGCCGATTTCCGTGGACCTTACTCTGCAAGGCGCCACCGACGCCCAGGAACATCGCATCGCTGTTCAATTCAATGGCGCAACTATCGGTGAAATGGACTTCTACGGACAGATCCTCGCGCAGCAATCTTTCCCGGTCGAGGCCTCGTTGCTCCAAAACGGCACCAACACTATCACCCTCACCGCTCTGAACGGCGACAACGACGTCAACGTCGTGCAATCCATCGCTCTCCATTACCCCCATACTTATGCTGTCGACTCCGACTGGCTCCGCGCCACCGCCTCGTCCGGCTCACAACTCCTCCTCACCGGCTTCACCAACCCCCGCATCCACGTGTTTGATATCACCGATCCGCTCAATATCTCCGAGCTTTCGGCTAAGGTCTCGCTCCAATCGGGCGCTTACTCTGCTGCCTTCGCGCTTTCCACCGGTGGGCCCGCCGTTCGCACCATTCTCTCCTTTGCCGAGGATGCCATTTCCGCTCCGGTCTCTCTCTCCCCGCACGTTCCCGCTTTCCTGGCCGAGCAGCGTGCTGGCTCCGACGTCGTCATCATCTCGTATCCCGATTTCGTCCCCAGCCTCGCGCCCCTTGTGAGCTTGCGCGAAACCCAGGGGCATCATGTCTCGCTCGTTACCACCGACCAGGTCTTCGACGAGTTTAATTTCGGCGAACGCAGCCCCTTTGCCATCCGCAGTTTCCTCCAGCAAGCCGCCTCCGTTTGGCAGCGCAAGCCGCAGTCCATCCTGCTTTTCGGCGACGCCTCTCTCGATCCCCGCGATTATCTGGGATACGGCTATCTCGATTTCGTTCCCACGCGCATGATCGAGACCGCCGCCTTCAAAACCGCTTCCGACGATTGGTTCACGGACTTTACTCAGACTGGCTTTGCCACAATTCCAACGGGGCGCTTGACCGTGCAATCCTCCGCCGATGCCGATCTCGTCGTTTCCAAAATTGTTGCCTACGAAAATGGCAGCTCTGCCGGAACCTGGAGTTCACAGGGTTTGCTGGTTGCCGATCAGAACGTCGACTCCAATTTCACCGCTGCCGCAAACTCGGCGGCCGCCACCCTTCCCACTACTCTGCAGGTTTCGGAAATCCTTGCCGATACTCTTGATGCCGCCACTGCCCGTTCCCAGATTCTCACCGCTCTCAATAATGGCGCGCTTCTCGTCGATTACAGTGGCCACGGTGCCCAACAGCAATGGTCCTTCTCCGATCTCTTTGACATCAACGATGCCGCCGCCCTTTCCAACGGCGGACGTCTCCCCATCTATCTCCTCATGGACTGCCTCAATGGGTTCTTCCAGGATCCTTCCGCCGCAAGCCTCGCCGATTCTCTTATTCTTGCCCCCAATGGCGGCGCGGTTGCTGTCTGGGCCTCTTCCGGGTTCACCGAGGAGGCGCCGCAGTCTTCCATGAATCTGGCATTCCTGCATGCCTTCGCCAGCAATCCGAGCCTTCCGATTGGCCAACTCATCCTCCAGGCAAAGTCCGGCACCACCGACATTGATGTTCGCCGTACCTGGATCCTTTTTGGCGACCCCGCAATGAAATTCCAGTTCGCGCCCACGGCTTCTGGCGCGCAAATTTCCGCGCCTGTCCGGCACCCAGTAACGGTTCCCGTTAGCAATCGCCCCTGTGTCTCTGATTCTGCTTGTTCGAAGGAGAAACAACGTCAATGAGCATCACTTCCCGGTTTTTCCTGGCCGCCGCTTTGATTTTCTCATGCGCAACCGTGTCCGCATTCGCGCAAACGCCAGCTCCATCAAATCCTGCTCTGGGTCTTGTCGCCAGATCCGTCTCCGCGCATCTCGGCAATGCCGCTGCCTCGGAAGGAGCCACGGTCTATTCGGGTGACTACCTTTCAACCGAGGATTCCGGTTCCTTGCTTGTTCGCGTGGGCGCGCTTTCCCTCGAGCTTCAAGCCTCCTCGGCCGTCCATATCTATCGCGCTCCTTACGGC
>CAYOOS010000408.1:3958-4373 GCA_964405585.1 uncultured Acidobacteriaceae bacterium
TGCTTCCGATGTGCGCGTCACTCCCGAAATCTCGCTTGCGGATTTGGGCCGCGTTTCGATGGATGACCCGTGCGACATCACCGTTTACAGCCAGCACGGTCAGGTCAATGTTCAGGTGGGTTCCGAATCACGCCAAGTCGAAGAAGGCAAAGCTTACCGCGTCCATGCGATAAACGAACTCAGTTACCGTGAATATCTCTCTCCTGATGCCAGTGATTACCACAAATACCATGACCATAGCCCTTGCGCACCACTCCAGATGGTAAAAGGGAAACCTCCCATCGCCCCTGGACAGAGCCGCTTCCTCTACGTCGCCGCTGGAGTCGCGACGGGCATGACCGTATGGGGCGTTGCCAAGGCTGTCGAAAGCCCCACTCGCCCTTGATCACAAATTCACGTTTTTGTTTTTGTAGGG
>CAYOOS010000409.1:0-4367 GCA_964405585.1 uncultured Acidobacteriaceae bacterium
TAGCCGGGGATTTCAACCTTCTCTGGAGAGGAACAACGTCTTGACCATCTACAGGTGCCCCACCCTTGGTTTCTAAGGGTGGGCTCTTACGATCGAACACCACAAATCCTCTGCTCTTTTTTTCTTCTTACTCATTTCCGCGAACTCTACGCCTCTGCGTTATCTTTTCCCTATTGCTTTTGCTTTTCTCTCTCCAGGCCCTCTCTTACTGAATAGTTCATCAATTTACCTGTAACCCGCTCCGTCCATCCTCCGTCCAAATTTTGGAGGGTTTCTCACATGCTTCGATCTCAGCCCCAAACTCACAACCCCCGCTCACAACAAATCAGCCATGCCATTTGGACTCGCTTCCTCCTCTTTCTCCTGGCCGTTTTCCTGTCCTCACCGCTGCTCCATGCGCAGAACACAGCCGGCAACGCTGCATCGCCCCCATCGTGCCCCGTACAATTCCTGCATTTCAATCCTTCCGCCGTATACGTGCGGATCAAAAATGTCAGTGGCAAGAACATCGTCGGCTTGAACTTCAATGCGGCCATTGCGGACGCGACCGAACATTGGAAGTGGTTCCACTGGGACTTCAGTGACGCTTTACCTATCCGCGACTTTGGCTGGAACAAACGAATCAAAACCGATGCCGCAAAGACGCTCTCCTGGGATCGTGCCTATCTCGATTTCCAGCATGGAGGCGGTGGGGCCTTCGTTCTCACCAGCGTGCTCTTCGAAGACGGCTCAAACTGGCAGGAATCATCCGATGGCGCTTCCTGCAAATATGTCTGGCACAACAGCCACAAACAATCCTTCGTCCGCCCGGTAATCTTGCCTCTCCGCCAATAGCCGGTCTAGAAAGAATCCTTTCCCGTAACTTTTCCGGTCCATCCCGCGTATCTTTGTTGGGAATAGGTTCTCTCTGAAGTTCTCGATCTCTGCTCATCCGAGGTGCTCTCATCGAATCCCAACCCATCCCCCCAACCCAGCACTCATCCCACGAACCCGGCACTCCCGTCGCCAGTCCTCTTCACACTGTTGGCCTCCTCTTGCTTCTTCTCGTTTCCTCCACGTTCTTCTACCTTCTGGCGGCACGCATGCGCATCAGCCCGCAATCGAACCGCGTGTTCCTCTACGTTGGCACAATCGTGTTGGAATGGCTGGTGACGGGCTATGTCCTTTTCGGCGTCCGTTCCCACCACACTTCCCTCCTCGAAGTGATTGGCGCCAAATGGAACGGAGCCAGAGACGTCTTCCGCGATGTCGGCGTTGCCCTGGCATTCTGGGTCGCGGCGCTGGTTGTTCTCGGCATCGTGTCGCACATCCTTCACGTCAGCAGGCAAAACATTCGTTTCCTCGCGCCTCAAACCTCATTCGAACTCGTCTTGTGGATCGCCCTCTCCGTCACGGCGGGCTTTTGCGAAGAAACTCTCTTCCGCGGCTATCTGCAGAAACAGTTCATTGCCTGGACGCATAGCGTCCACGTTGGCATATTCCTCTCCGCCATCACTTTCGGAGCCGGCCACCTCTATCAAGGCGCCAAATCCGCCGTCGTCATCACCGTCTTCGGTTTGCTTTTTGGAATTCTCGCGCAGTGGCGCCGCAGCATGCGCCCCGGAATGCTGGCCCACGCCTGGCAAGACACCCTGAGCGGCCTCGCCATGAAGTTCATTTCCCGCTAATCCAGTTATTGCGAACTGCCCAACGCAGTTGTGCGGCATGCAGTGGAGTAATCGCGGCACAGTCCCTCCATCGCCCAGCCCCGTCATTCCGAACGGAGTCCGCGAAGTGAGGGACGGTTTTGCATCGCACGTCTTTTGTGCGATGAATCCCTCTTTCCCTCTTCTCTTCCTCTGCGTACTCTGCGCCTCTGCGTTCCCCTTGCTCTTTCTTTTCTCTGTGCCCTCTGTGTTCTTCCCTCTGTGCCCTCTGTGTTAAAGTCCCCCTTCTTTCCTTCTTTCTGTCCCTCGCAGTGTCTAACCCGCCGCAGCAACCTTAACCATCGGTCTCTTCTCTACACTTTCGTTTGCATGATCCGCCGCAGCCGATCCCACCGGGCACTGCCCCTCCAACCACCCCATCTTCTTCCGAATAATTTCCTCCGAATACTTCGCCATATAATGCACAATCGTCTCCACGCGAATCTTGATACTCCCGCTAGGCTTCGTCGAATCCAAATCCCCAAATTTAAAAAACAGCGTCCCCGTAGCCTCCACAATCTTCTGCGTAGGCGTATAAGTCGGCTGATCCATCCCGCACTCATAACTAGACAACCGCACCACGCAAGTCACCCAAGGGCACCGCGCCGCAAATTTCGCTCCCCACATAATCTCGTTCGTATTGCTGCTGTACGACGACATCCACACATCCCCAATATCAAATGGACTCTTAATCCGCCCCTCCCGCAAATCCGCCGCAAACAACCAATTCATCAAATCCAAATCGTCCGGCAAGTATTGCAGCCAAAGAACCGGATACCCGTGAGCCTGCAGCTCTCCCTCAATCTCATGCCCAATCCCCGTGTCCATGTGATAAGGCCGCGCCAGCACCAGAATGCACGGCTTCTCATTCTTAGCGCACCATTCCAAAATCTCCCGGCTATGCTTCCGCGCTCGCGCCGTGAAATTGTCCAGCGCCGCAAATCCCGCCTGCACCGCCCGCTCCGTCTCCGCCAAATCCAATTCAAAAATATCCTTCAACGAACTGAAAAGCTGCTCCGTCACCATGTGCCGGTCCCCAAGGCTCACAAACGGCGACGCATACACAATCCCATTCTCCGCGAACACGTCGCGTTCCTTCATGAATCCCGCTTTGATGTTTTCCGGCCCCGCCATCACCCGCGTGCAAGTCACCGTATCCACCACATGCCCATACAGGATCGATGGCAACGAATGAATCATCGGGCTCAGCAAAATATGGATCTTTTTCTTCTGCCCGAAAATCAATTCCCCGTAATGCCCGCTGATGCACTTCACCGGATAACAGCAATCCACCGTCCCGCGCCCTTTCCCGAATTCCCGCCCCTGCTCCTCGGATGTATCCGAGCTGAAAATAATATTCTCAGACTGAATCCCCAGCGCCTTCAGGAATCCCACCCAAAACTGGTGCGTCGTCCAGATGTTCAGCACCTTGGGAATTCCCACGCGGACTTGCGACCTGTCTTTACGCGCCGGCGCGGCGGAACGCTTCTTTGCGAACCATGTCGGCAACATTCGGATAGGCATCTTTCGTCCTTTCAATCTCCGCCTTGATCACTTTCATCTCGTTCAAATCTTCCACCAATCCCTTGGGACACGAATTATTCACGATCACCCGTTCCCAACCAGTCCCCAGCGGCACCTTGCTCCACTCCCGCCCTTTTCCTCCATCCAGTTCCACGTCAATGAAACTCCGCTGGCAATTCACCGGACACCAGTGGCACACCGTCTCCACCGCCGTCACCGTTTTATAAGCCAGCCTCTCAATCGCATCGAATCCTCGAAAACTCGTCTGCCCGCCACGTTCCCACCATTCCAGCGCCACGAGTCCCGCTCCAATCGCTCCGGCTTCCCCCGAATACGGATGCACCACCACTTCCGCCTCCGGAATCTTCGACAAAATAAAATCCACCTGCGTCTTCACCACCGCCAGATTCTTGTGCGTCCCTCCCTGCAAAATGTACTTTCGCCCCACCTGCTTCAAATTGTTCAATCCGCCTGCATAAATCCACACATTCAGCGGCAGAATCGCGCACAGCGCCGCCAATATCTCATCCGCCTGCCAACCCTTCCGCTGCTGGTTCACGATGTCGCTCTGCAAAAATACGCCGCATCCCATGGACAGTTGCGGCATCGCTTCCGCCAGAAACGCCCTGTCCGCCATCTCGTTCATCGGTATATCAAACCGTTCCGCCACGCCCTGCAAAAACGCCCCGTTCCCCGAAGAGCATTGCGAGTTCAACCGGAAATCCGTCACCGCCCCGTTATTCAAAATCATGATCTTTACGTCAACGCCGCCCACGTCGCAGATGCAGTCCGCGTCTGGAAAATAGTGCAAACCCGCGCTCGCATGCGCAATCGTCTCCACCACCGGGCAATCCGCTCCCAGAATCCCCTTCAACAAATCTTTCCCGTACCCGGTAATCGCCAGTCCCACAATTTCGCCTTCGCCAATCGCTTCGCGTATCTGACGGAACAGCACTTTCGCATCCTCAATCGGATTCCCCCGGCTCAGGGCGTAGCACGAATACAGCAATTCCTTCTCCGGCGACAAGCACCAGCTGGTGCCGCTGATCAAGGCGGCGATGACGCACAAGGGTGCGGCCTTCCTCGACGTGATCAGCCCCTGCGTCGCCTTCAACAACCACGCGGGCTCGACCAAGAGCTACGACTACGTGCGCGAGC
>CAYOOS010000410.1:0-4340 GCA_964405585.1 uncultured Acidobacteriaceae bacterium
GTTCCTCTCCCGCTCCATCTGGGGACGCTCCCCCCGCTCGCTGCGTCTGCCAATTCTTCGGTCTTCGCCCACAAGGAGCTCAGTTCCTATGCCTCCGCTTACAGCAAACCGCCGCGACGTCCTATTAAGCGCCATCAATCATGAGGATAGCGGTCGCGTGCCCATCGACTTTGGCAGCACCGGTGTAACAGGCATTCACGCCAGTTGCGTGGCGGCTTTGCGCGAACACTACGGTCTCGAAAAGCGCCCTGTAAAGATTCACGAGCCCTTTCAAATGCTGGCTCTGGTGGAAGAGGATCTGCAAAACGCCATGGGAATTGACGTCACGGGCGTCTTTGCGCGCAAAACCATGTTCGGCTTCCCCATCGACCAGGGTTGGAAGCCCTGGAAATTCAACGGCCTCGACGTCCAGATTCCCCTGGATTTCAACGTCACGATTGCTCCCAACGGCGACACGCTGATCTACCCGGAGGGCGACATGTCCGTGCCTCCCAGCGGACGTATGCCCCAGGGCGGCTACTTCTTCGACGCCATCATCCGCCAGAAACCTATCGAAGAAAGCAAGCTGAATCCGGAAGACAATATGGAAGAGTTTAAGCCGGTCACGGAACAGGACGTCACCTGGCTCGCAAAATCCGCGAAAGTCGCGCGCGCATCTGGCCGCGCCGTGCTGGCGGGATTTGGCGGCACCGCACTCGGCGACATCGCCCTGGTGCCCGCACCATTTCTGAAGGACCCCAAGGGGATCCGCGACGTCGCCGAATGGTATATGTCCACGCGCAGCCGCCGCGGCTACATCCATGAGATCTTCGAGCGCGAGTGCACGGTCGCCATTGGCAACCTGCAGCGGATTCATGCCGCGGTGGGCGACGATGTGGACGCCGTCTTCACTTGCGGGACAGACCTGGGCACGCAGACTTCCGCGTTCTGTTCCGTCCCCACGTTTCGCGAACTGTATTTCCCTTATTACAAACAGCTCAACGACTGGATTCATCGCAATACGAAATGGAAAGTCTTCAAGCACTCCTGCGGCTCCGTTGAACGTTTCATCGATTCCTTCATCGAGTGTGGGATTGACATCTTGAATCCCGTGCAGTGCTCGGCAACGGGAATGGAAGCCGAGCATTTGAAGGAACGCTATGGCAGCCGCATTGTCTTCTGGGGTGGCGGCGTGGACACGCAAAAGGTGCTGCCCTTCGGCACCCCGGCGGAGATTCGCGAGCAAGTGCTGGAGCGCTGCGAAGTTTTCTCAAAGCATGGTGGTTTTGTGTTTTGCACGATTCACAATGTGCAGGCGTGCACGCCCGTGGAAAACATCGCGGCGATGCTCAATGCCGTGCATGAGTTCAATGGCGTCCCCGCAGGCAGCCATTGAATCCTCATAAGCCTCCCCGGAAATGAAAGGAGATCGGGAAACGACCATGAATGAGCTATCCAATCTTTACGAAGCGATCTTGAACGGTGACAACGCCACTGCTTCAGAGGTCACGAAAGCCGCAATCGCCGCAGGCACGGATCCGGGCAGCCTTGTAACGAACTACATGATCCCGGCCATGGACGAGGTGGGCCGCCGCTTCGAGAGTGAAGAGTATTTCGTCCCGGATCTGCTTCTCTCCGGCAGGGCCATGAAAGCGGCCCTCGATATCCTCCGGCCATTGTTAGCAGCCACCGGCGCCCAACCGGCGGGGCGCGTGGTGATCGGCACCGTCAAAGGCGACCTGCATGACATCGGCAAAAATCTGGTGGCGGCGATGTTGGAAGGCGGCGGCTTTGAAGTGACGGATCTCGGCACGGACGTCGCTCCGGAAAAGTTTGTCGAGGCCATTTCAACGAAGAACGCCAATCTGATCTGCTTGTCCGCTCTGTTGACGGTCACGATGACCGGCATGCGCACGACGGTTGAAGCGCTCAAAAGCGCCGGTGTCCGCGATCGCGTAAAGGTGATGATTGGCGGGGCTCCCGTCACAGCGCAGTACGCCCGCGAAATCGGCGCCGATGGCTACAGCGAAAACGCCAGCGCCGCAGTGGCCCTGGCGCGTCGCCTGGCCAAAGAGGCACCGCATGCCTGAGCCGAATCTTGTGTTCCCGGACGCTTGCGGCTCCCGATGCCCAAGAGTTTGACGCGCCACCACGGCCGCGGCCAGCCCCACTTCATCTCGCTCAGTTTCTGGCGGTCACAGGATGTGGTTTGTGCGATTGCGCATAGTCCCGCAACGCAAACATGTTGGCCGCTGGCGTATCGCGCGGCACTTCGCAACCAGCTCCGATGATGTACTTTTCTCCGGTGTCCTGGTGGCACTTGGCGACGGCTGCCGTCACTTCGCTCGCAGTACCATTGCGCATGTATTTCACGGTGTCCACATTCCCCAACATCACCTGCCCTGGCATTTTCGCCCTGGCTTCGGCCATTGGCACCATGGAATCCAGGTCCACAATGTCGTATCCAAGCTCGCCTCTGCCCTTCAAAATCGCGCGCGTTTTTCCGCAGATGTGCGAACGCGTACGCAAGCCCATGGCCTTCAGCCCGTCCACCAGTTTTTTCTGGGCCGGAAAAATAAATTCAGCGAAAATAGCCGGGCCAACCAGGGATGTAGCCGGGTCACCCACTCCCATCAACTCCGCTCCCGCTTCCATCTGCGCCCTGGCGAAGCGCAGTTCCATCTCCACCACAAACTCCAGAAGATCACGAACGAACGCGGGATCGTCATAGAAGTCCAGCATTAGGGTGTTGATGCCGCGCAGGTTCGCCGCCTGGCCGCATGGACCTTCAATCCAACCTTCGACGATTTTCTCTCCGGCTATCTTTTCCTTCAGCAGCGCGGCCGCCTTCACGCGGTCGTGCATGCGCCCGCCGCCGAGCGGATCGGGAAATTTGAGGCTCGCCAGAATCTTCTTGTCGGCCAGAAAGGCTTGCGCTTCATCCGCGACAGGCGGTTGATCATCAAAGAATCGTACGTTGGCGCCAAGATCGGCCGCTTCGCGCGCTGGATCGGAGATGCAAGACACCTGGTCGATTCCGAACTTCTCGGCGGTGCGCAATTGGGCTTCGACGAGCACCCGATAATCGCTGATGTAGCGGCCATACTTCACGCCGATCTGATCCGCGGCAAACATCATGGTGATCGGCATCAGCGGGACACGATCCGGCGTGCGGTTGTCAATAATCGCCAAAACTCGTTCGCGGCTGTTCATTGGACTCCATCCCCTTCTGGAACGATATGGCACTGAGAAAAACGAGAGATGCTTCGCAGCGCTCAATCCACCAGTTCGCGCTCGATTTGCTCCAGAGTCTTGCCCTTCGTTTCCGGAAGTTTGAACCAGATAAAGAAAAATCCCAGGCAGCAGACCCCGGCATACACCCAGAAACATTTTGCTAATCCAAGTTTTTGATACATCACGGGAAAAGTTTGCGATAGCACGAAGTTTCCCAGCCAGAGCGAAACCACCGAAACAGACATCGCGCCCCCGCGAATGCGGTTCGGAAAAATCTCCGACAGGATGACCCAGGTGATAGGCGCCAGCGAGTAGCAGTAACACGCGATGGCGGCAATCACCAGAACCACGGGGACCAGACCTTTCATGTTTTCGTGATAGGCCCAGCCCGTGGCCAGGTAGATCAACGTCAACCCGAACGCGCCGCTCAACATCAGCACGCGCCGCCCCCAGCGATCCACCGTGCCGATAGCTACAAACGTCATCAGCACACCAACCACACCGGTAATCACAATGCTGAACAAAATGCCGGAAACGGCGTAGCCCGCACCCGCAAAAATACGCGCGCCGTATTGATAAATCACATTAATGCCGCACCATTGCTGGAAAACCGCGAGCACGACGCCCAGCAGCAGAATCTTCAGCATCCTGGGCCCAAGCAGTTCGCGAAAATCCACCTTGTCGACTTCATTCACCAGCGTGTCATCAATCTCTTTCACGGAGCGCTCCGCATACGGCGGTCCGCCGATTTTGGTCAGCACCCGCAGCGACTTTTCGGAGCGCCCTTTCTTCGCTAGCCAGCGTGGGCTTTCCGGCACGAAAAACATGCCAATGAAAAAAACAACCGCGGGCAGCGCCGTCACGCCGAACATCCATCGCCAGCCCATCTGCACATTCCAGGAATCAAACAGGATCCGGTCAATAGTCGTGCCGGGCGCCGTCGGCTGCGCGATCAGCCAATTAACGATTTGCGCCGACATCACTCCCAGCGCGATGGTCAATTGATTGATGGACACCAGCCTTCCTCGCATGCTTGCTGGCGCCACCTCCGCGATGTACAACGGCGACAAACTGGAAGCAATGCCGATGGCCACACCGCCTAACAGGCGGTTCACGATGAAAAACAA
>CAYOOS010000411.1:0-4305 GCA_964405585.1 uncultured Acidobacteriaceae bacterium
GGCTTGAGGCGGACCCTCTTCTTGCTCTTGTTCCCAACACTCCTAACGTGCTGCCCGGCACGGCGAATTCGGCCGCGCCCGATGGCCCCGAAGGGGAGCAGGGTGCTGGGTTCCTTTGGGATGGAGCGCTGCGGGCTGGATTGACCATCCGCAACTATGGGTTCTTTATTGACGAAGCGCTTTACAACCTGCCAGAGCCGTACACGCCGTACTCCACTCCGGAGCTTCCCAATCCGTTCGCCTCATCAACACAGGTAGCAATCCCCACGAGCCCGTCTATGGCCCCCTTCACGGATATTTATTTCCGGGGCTTCGATCAGAGCTTCCCAGACTACTACCGGTTTACGGAATGGCAGAGGGAATTCAACACCAACTATGCGACGGGAGGACTACCAAATCTGTCCTTTGTGCGCCTGTGCCATGACCATACGGGAAATTTCAGCACGGCCATCGCTGGAGTAAACACGGTCGAACTGCAACAAGCGGATGACGACTACTCCGTGGGGCTGCTCGTGCAGACGATCGCGAACAGCATCTACAAAAATGACACACTTGTTTTTGTGATTGAGGACGATGCGCAAGACGGGGCCGACCACGTGGATGCCCACCGCAGCATTGCTTTCGTTGTCGGGCCTTACGTGAAGCAAGGGGCGGTGGTGTCCAAGAGTTACAACACGCTGAGCATGGTACGCACGATTGAGGACATCCTTGGGATCGAGCACTCGAACCTGAATGACTCACTTGCCGTGCCAATGAGCGATGTGTTCGACACTAAACTGAAGCCCTGGACCTTCAGTGCAGCGCCGTCCGACTACCTCTACAGCACCACTTTGCCCCTTCCCGCGATGCAAGCAGGCCACCACATTCTTTATTCCACGCATGATGCGGCGTACTGGGCGAAAGTCAGCGAGGGAATGGATTTCTCGGAGGAGGACCATGTTGACGCACAGCGCTACAACCGCATCGTTTGGAGGGGCTTGATGGGTGATAAGCAGTATCCGTCGGTCCCGAGCGGACTGGATCTTCGCGCAAATCGCGCGGAACTTCTCAAGCACTACCGGGCGAACCTGAAGCCGGAGAATTCCAGGGAGAGCGCGGTGGAAAGTTCTGGAAGCGGTAAGTAAAGAAAACATACAAAGGGGCGGGATCCCATGAGCCCGCCCCTTATCTATTGGGTCGAGTGGAGGTGAACGCGCCGTGAGAATTCTGGTCATCGAAGATGAAGCCAAGACAGCCAAGTTTCTGAAAAAAGGGCTTGGGGAGGCAGGTTTTGTCGTGGATGTCGCCGGTGATGGACTGGATGGATTGCACTTGGCGCAGGAATTGCAGTTCGATCTGATGATTCTTGACGTGATGCTCCCAGGGCTCGATGGCTGGCAGATACTCGCTCGCTTGCGGCAAGAAGGGCGGCGCGCGCTGGTGCTTCTTCTGACGGCCCGCGATGCCGTGTACGAGCGGGTTCGCGGGTTCGAACTGGGCGCGGACGACTACCTTGTAAAACCATTCGCCTTTTCCGAATTGCTGGCGCGCGTGCGGTCGCTGCTGCGCCGCGGGCCTGCGCGCGTGCACGAGAGGCTTCGCCTGGCGGACCTGGAGATCGACTTGTTGCGCCAGCGCGCCACTCGCGCGGGGCAGCGGTTGGAGCTGACTTCCAAGGAATTTCTATTGCTGTCGCTGCTGGCACGACGCGCGGGCGAGGTGCTTTCGCGTACCTTGATAGCGGAAGCGGTGTGGGACATGAATTTTGACAGCGACACCAACGTGGTAGACGTCAATGTGCGCCGGTTGCGCAGCAAGGTGGACGATCCTTTCGCGTTCAAATTGATCCATACCGTTCGAGGCGCCGGGTATGTTCTTGAATCGGAGCAATAGCCTGTCGCCGGTCACGCGGTTGTGGGGAACGTTGGCCTTCCGATTAACGGCCGGGTACGCGTTTGCAGGTTTGTTTCTGGTGTTCTTCGCCACGGCCAGTCTTTATCTGGTGCTGGTGAAGGAACTGGACAAAAGCACCGACTTGTTCCTGGCGGACAAGGTGAACGTGCTGCGCACCATGCTGCGCGAGAGACCCGACGACTGGGATGCACTGCGGGAGGAAATTGAGCTGGAATCGGCGGCGCGCCAGTACGAACACTTCTATATTCGACTGCTGGATGGACGAAACACAGCACTGTTGACGACGCCGGGCATGGCGGAACAATTGGACGTGGCGCAATTGGCCGCGCAAGCCCAGAGCGGCCCTGTTCGCAACATTCAGATGAAGGGCAAGGACGGACGGGACTTTCGCGCGACCAGCACGTCGGCGCCGGTCGGTTCTTCCGCAACGCAAACTGACACCATTCAGATAGCCATTGATATTTCGCAAAAAGAGGCGTTGCTGGCGCGTTACCGGTTCTGGTTCTGGGCCATTCTGCTTGCCACGCTCGCCATTTTTCCACTCGTGGGATATCAGATCGCGCGGCGAGGCATTCGTCCGGTGGAGGAAATGGCGACGACCGCGCGCCATATCAGCTCGACGAACTTGCGGGAACGCATTCTTCCGGAAGGATATCCGTCCGAGTTGGCCTCCCTTGCCGGCACCTTCAACGAAATGCTGGACCGCCTGGAAGAGTCCTTCGAGCGCATTTCGAGATTTTCGGCGGACATTGCGCACGACCTGCGCACCCCGGTGAACAACATTCGGGGCGAAGCAGAAGTAGCCTTAGCGCGGGCGCGAAGCGCCGAGGAATATCGCAATGTGATCGAGTCCTTCCTCGAAGAAGCCGTACGGCTCTCGGCGCTGATCGGCGACCTGCTGTTCCTGGCACGTACAGAGAGCCCCTTGACCCATTTGCGCCGCGAGCCGGTGGATGTGGGCGAATTGCTGGGCGGAGTTCGGGAATACTATGAGGCCTCGGCAGCGGACGGCGGCGTATCCCTCACCACTACCGTCGCCGACAAACCGGTCATTGCCGAAGCGGACCGCACGCTCTTGCAGAGGGCAGTGGGCAACCTGGTCTCGAATGCCCTCGCAAACACACTTCCTGGCGGAGAGGTCCAGTTGGGCACGAGCGCGGATTCTTCCACGATTCGCATCGAAGTCTCCGATACAGGCGTGGGCATTCCAGCGGAAGCGCTGCCGAGGGTATTTGACCGCTTCTTTCGAGTGGACTCATCGCGTTCGCAAGGTTCGGGGGGCACGGGCTTGGGGCTATCGATCGTGCAGAGCATTCTGCTGCTTCACGGCGGAAATGTTCAGATCTGGAGCCAACCGGGACAAGGCACCCGGGTCACTCTCCACATGCCGGCCTCGTGTGCCAGATGACAAGAATGTAATCTCCGCGTCATCTTGGCGTTTGCACTCCGCTACTAGGCTTGCAGTCCTCAAGGTGCACCCAGCTCCTGATGAAAAAAAATCCAAGGAGGAATACCGAATATGTTGCAAAAACCTCCTCGAAGCAATTCGAGGATCAACTTTCTGCGACCACTCGCCGGCCTGCTGGTAGCGGGTCTAAGTCTTGCGGGGCTCGCCGCAGCTCAGTCCGTACCGTTTCCGACCTACCAGGTCGGCGCGAATCAGAACGGGTCTCAGGGACCAGACTACCCGTCGACCCTGCCCGGTCCGTGGGTCGTCAGTAGTGGCCAGATCATCACCCCCGCCGGCACGCAGGTCTACCTCGGCATCACGACCCGCGCCAAGGCCATCGCGCTGAACCCTAATACCACCACGCACACCGCCGCCGTCCTTCAGATGGGCGCCCCACAGGCAGTCACGGTTTTCAACACGCAGACTGGCGCTATCGTGCAGAAATACAAACCGTTCGGAAGCAAAAGCGGCAGCTCGACCGGCATCGCCTATTCGGCGGATGGTATGCACCTGGTGTTCAGCCAGGACGGCGGTTACGGGCCAGCCTTCGTTGCGATCGCCGACGTTGATCCGACGACGGGAATGCTCTCAGACTTCGCCCACGTCAGCGTCCCGCTGGACGTTGACAGCACCGGCGTTCTGACCAACGTCACTTGCTTCCCGAACAGCCCGCCAGGGACTACGGGCAGCATTGAGATCCCTTGCGGCCAGACCGTTTCGCTTGTTTCAGATGGTGCACCCACTTCCTATCCCACGGGCGTTGCGATCTCCGCGGATGGCAAGACTGCTTACGTGGTGTTGGACAACAACGATACGTTGACCAAGATTGACCTGACCCAGGCGACACCAGTTGAGGGTCCGGAAATCCGCGTTGGTAACGTCCCGCACAGTGTGGTGATCTCCCCGGATGGCACTACCGCTTACGTCTCTAACGAGGCTGGGCGGATTGCAACGGCGAATGA
>CAYOOS010000412.1:0-4289 GCA_964405585.1 uncultured Acidobacteriaceae bacterium
GACAAGGACGGAAGTGCGTTGTCCGGTTCCGAAGGCAGCCCCGATGACAATCGCGATGGCGGCGATGCGCACTCCTTCGGCTAGCGCACGAGTAACAAGAAACGTGGAGGCCGCGACCGCCTTTACCTTTGCGCCAAACCGCCTTTCTATCGCCTGATACGCCGTGTAATATTCTCCACGGAAGTAGTGAGGCAGAAAAACCAGGACGATCACCACGCGGCCCGCGAGATAGCCAAGCACCAACTGCAGGAATGTAAGGTCTCCCGCGAAGGCGAGGGCCGGTGTGCCGATAATGGTGAGCGTCGAAGTTTCCGTTGCGACGATCGAAAGCGCCAGCGCCCACCACGGCGCGGCGCGGCCGGCGAGGAAGTAGTCGCGGGCGGTTGTCTGTCCACGGCGAAGGGCGATGCCGAACAAGGTGACGCCAATCAGGTAGAAGGCGATAACGGTGAGGTCGAGGGAACTCAGGCGCATGTCGCGGCGTCGCGATCATATGGGCGTCCATTTAAGACGTCAAGAGCGTCACACGATTAGCTTAGTTCGTTAATACATCGAGGTTTTTGAGAGATCGATGGAACCAGCGGCATGAACAGAGGGGCGGAATGGGCTACTCGATAGGAATCGACGGCGGCGGCACGAAGACAGATTGTGTTTTGCTCAATGCAGATGGAGCGGTTGTCGGGGAAGGCCGCGGCGGCCCTGCGAATCCTTTGCGCGTTGGATACGAGGCCGCATTTGGTTCGATCAGCGAAGCCGCCGCGAAAGCACTTAAGAGTTCCCACTTGCGCACTGGCGATGTGACCAGCGTGTGCGCGGGGATCGCCGGAGCAGGACAGCGCAGCACGGTCCGCCGCACGATGGTCTTCCTCACGCATGAATTTCCACGGGCGATTGCGAGGGTCGCCACTGACTACGAAATTGCATTGGAGACGGCTGCGGGATCTGGTCCCGGTGTCATACTCGTTGCGGGAACAGGTTCCGTTGCGTACGGACGCAACGCAGGAGGGCAAACCGCGCGTGCTGGGGGATATGGGCCGTGGATTGGAGATGAAGGCAGCGCGTTTGAAATCGGGCGGCGAGCGGTAGCCGCCGTGGCGCGAACTCGCGATCACGATGCGCCGGTGACGCTGCTGGCGGAAATGATCTCTTCGGTTCTCGGTTGTCCCGACTGGGACGATCTGATGCAGCGAATTATGAAAAATCCCGACGATGTTTTTCCGAAGGTGTTTCCGGTCGTGGCTGAAGCCGCAAATGCCGACGACAGCACGGCGAAGGAAATTCTGTTCACGGCGGCGATCGGGTTGGGGAACATCGCAATGGTTGTCGTCAGGCGTTTGGGATTGAAAGAGCAGGAATTTCCGCTCGTGAAATGCGGTGGAGTGTTCGGACGAAGCACGATGCTGGACGCTTTGCTGGATTCTGTGCTCGTCAGCGGAGCTTTAAAGGCAAAAATTTCCCGATTGGAGGTTTCCCCTGCCTTGGGGGCGGCCCGGATGGCCGCGCGGCTCGCTGAATCTCCTTCGCAAGCTGCGATTCATGGTAACTAAAGACCGTCCCGGCACAGGAGCTTCCCGTGCGTTGGCGCCCGAAGAGATTCCCGCCATGGTCGCATCCGGCAATGAGGATATACTTTTCTCGTTAATCGACAATCCAGCTTTCGACGAAACGCACGTGTGCCTCTTGCTGGAACGGAGAGATCTGCCAGGCACGTTGCTCGATGAAATCGCGAAGCGAAAATCGTGGCGTGCCAGCTACCGGGTCCGGCTAGCGCTGGCGGCTCATCCGCACACACCTCGCCTGATTGCCATGCGCTTATTGCGAGACTTGCATTTGATGGATTTGGTTCGAATCAGTCTGTTGGCCGCCACGGCAGGGGAACTCCGCCGCTTGGCGGAGGAGCGCGTGCTCGCGCAAGTGCCCCAATTGCCGGTGGGACAGCGACTTATGCTGGCAAGGCGCGGTTCGTCGCGCGTTGCGGCCGGATTGATCGCGCACGGGCCGGAAAACGTAGTGCGAATTGCCCTCGACAATGCGTATCTGACCGAATCGCAGCTACTGAAGGCTTTGGCCAAGCAATCCGTGGCGGCCCGAATTGTTGCTGCCGTTGCGAAGCATCAGAAGTGGTCCAGGTCGGTGAATATACGCGTCGCTGTCCTGCGTCATGCAAACTCGCCTGCGGAATGTACGCCCGCGCTTGTGCTGGACCTGCCACGACGGGATATCGAAGACTTGCTTCAGATTTCTGGCCTTGCTGGAAGTGTGCGCGCCTTTCTTCGCCAAGAGTTGGGCCGCCGGGAGGGATCCTAACGCTAGTCGCCGGGAACAAGAAGCGACCATCTGCGTAGAACTGGCATCTGCAAAGGGCGAGCAAGGGGATATGTCAGTTTTCGATTATCCGGACGGTTCTCTGAATGACGGCAGCTGGTCGGAACATCAACTGTGACCCTCGCTGGTGTCGGGCCAAAACGCCATCCGGAAGAGTATATGAACTTGCTGGCCGGTCTCAACCTCAGGGTGACCTAGATCACATCCATCGACCAGACTTCTACGTATCTTTACTTGCAGACACCCCAGACGAGTAATAGCCTTGTTTCATTGTACTTTTTGCGAGAAGAGCCGAAGATAAAGCTTGGAGGTGTTGCGTGAGAAATGGACGACTGATCGTTTTCGCCTTCGTTGCGGGTCTTTTTGTGGTTTTAGGATCGGCATTCGCGCACCACGGGCGTGTGGAGTACGAAAACAAGAGTGTGACACTGCAGGCCAAGGTGACGCAGTTCGATTGGAACAATCCTCACGTAATTATCTCTTTTACAGTGAAGGATCAAAACGGCGTCGACCAGGGCTGGCATGCCGAGGTGCTGCCCCCGTCCCTGATGGAGCAAGCCGGATGGACTGCCGATAGCATTAAACCGGGCGATCAAGTGACCGTGGTCGGTCGTCCTGGCAAGAAGGGCGAGCGCATCATGTGGCTCGAATATCTTGTTACGCCCGGCGGTCAAAAGTTGGGCCGCGGGGCGTCTTAGAGCTTTTGCGCGGATAGTTTGGAGGGGGGAATCCCAATGCATATGGTTGTGCGGAACGCCGCTGTGACGCTGCTTTTGGTTTTCTTCTCCTGTGGAGCCATCCGGGCCCAAACAGCAGGAAGCATCTCCGGAACCGTGAAAGACCCGACTGGAGAGGTAATTCCAGACATAGCAGTTGTTGTCCGTAATGTGGAGACGGGAGCGCAACAGACCGTCAACACGAATTCGGAAGGCTATTATAATTTCACCACGCTGCCCGTAGGGCACTACGAAATCGAAGCATTTCGCCCAGGGTTCAAACCTTATAAGCGCACCGGCTTGGCGATCGACGTTGGCACGACCATTCAACTCGACCTGACGATGGAGATGGGCGAAGAGTCGGAGCAAGTCACGGTTACCGACAGCGGAATTCACGTAGAGACCGAGAGCACTCAGATGGGCGAGGTGATGGGCACGTCCAAAATGACTTCCATCCCCTTAAATGGCCGCAGCTTTACGGATCTGATGGACCTCCAGCCCGGCGTCACGCCTGTCAGTTCTCAGGCGCCGAACGCGATCATTATGTCCGGCGTGGCCACCTTTCCTCCATCTGGCGATCAGAATCCAGGAAATACGTCGATTAGTGGGCAGCGGGAAACGGCCAATGGCTTCAGCGTCAACGGCAGTGACGTGGAAGAAGACTTAAATATGGGCACCGCGATTTTGCCCAATCTCGATTCGATCAGCGAGTTTCGCGTCCTCACCAACAATTTCGATGCTGAATATGGCAATTTCAGCGGCGGGCAGGTAATTGTCGTTACCAAGTCCGGCACCAATCAATTTCATGGCGACGTTTTTGAGTTTCTGCGCAATACCGCTTTCGATGCGAGGAACCCGTTTTCTCCTCAACGAGCGGAATTCGATCGCAATCAATTCGGGGGCACCGTAGGAGGCCCGATCAAATCCAACGAGGTCTTCTTCTTTGCCGACTATCAGGGTTCCCGTACCGCCGAAGGCGTCGATACAGGCCTCATCTCCGTTCCGACCCAACTGGACCGGTCTGGAAACCTTTCCGACATGGCGAGTTCCTTAACTGGGACGGTGAATGGCCAAAACGAAGCTAGCGTTCTCAGTCAGGAACTGGGCGAGCCCGTTTCTGTGGGTGAGGCATTTTATGCGCAAGGGTGTACCAGGTCTTCGCAATGCGTTCTACCGAATGCCAGCATCCCACAAGGCACATGGTCTACGAGCCATTGGTCCGCTCCCAGCAGAAACTTGCTGCAGTAC
>CAYOOS010000413.1:0-4286 GCA_964405585.1 uncultured Acidobacteriaceae bacterium
TGGGGATTCTCCTGGTGAAGTGGTTCATCTGGGCGGTGTCGCTGGGGTCGGGCACTTCAGGAGGTGTGTTGGCGCCGCTGCTGATGATGGGGGGAGCGCTGGGCGGGCTGGAGGCGATGTTCCTGCCGCACGAGGGTGCGGGCTTTTGGCCACTGATAAGCATGGGAGCGATCTTGGGCGGGACGATGAGGTCGCCGTTCACGAGCGTGGTGTTTGCGTTTGAACTGACGCACGACGCGAATGTGTTTTTACCGCTTCTTGTGGCGAGCGTGATTGCGCATGGGTTCACGGTGCTGACGTTGAAGCGGTCCATCCTGACAGAGAAAGTGGCGCGGCGAGGGTATCACCTGAGCCGGGAATATGCCGTTGATCCGCTGGAACTGTTGTATGTGCGCGAGGTGATGCGGACGGAAATTGTGAAGCTGCAGGCGGAGGACACGTTGGGAGAAGCGCAAGCGATCTTGGCTGGAAATCACAGGCCGGGGCAGGAACTTGTGCCGGTGGTGGATCAAGGAGAGATTTTGCGCGGGCTGCTGACGCCTAGAGAATTACGCGAGCCGAAGGAAAGCGGCGCGGCTGCCCTGGAACAGAAGATCGGAGAGATGTTGAAAGAGGAGCCGTACGAGGCATTTCCGGATGAGCCACTGCGAGTGGTGGTGAATCGCATGGCGGAAGACGGCGTGACGCGGTTGCCGGTGGTGGAACGCGAAACCGGAAAGCTATTGGGGATGGTTTCGTTGGATGATTTGCTGAAGGCGCGGACTCGGCATATGGAAGAGGAAAGGCGGAGAGAACAGACGATCAAGTTTCGATTTCTTACGCCGCGGAAGGGATCGAATGCGGAAACGCCGACTGCGGTTTGAGGGTTCAGCGCCTTTGGGCTGTCGAGACTGCCTAATCCGACAATCGGCCTTCAAATTCCGAGCGATTCTTAATTGCAGAAAGAAGAAAAGCGACGCGCCTCCCCGTTGGTGCGACGCGTATAACGAGATGTCCGCCTGTGCGATAGGCTCCAACGACGTCCGCAAGATAAGTGAGTTGATCTCCCCGGAAGTTTTCATACTGGAGAGTAACCGGATCGCTTGGGGAGAAGCTGCCATTCAGATGCGGGAAAACTTCCGTGGCAGATTTGCCGGTAATGCGGTTCAGGTTGGACTGTGCGGCATAGTCCGAATCGTATTTTGAGCAGTTTGCGTTGACGCATTTGATCTTCCAGAAAGATTTTCTGGCACGGCGGGCACCGCAGGCCGGGCATGCGATTAGCGATCCGGAAAAGTCAAAAAGCCCCATGGACGCACCTCCTCTAAAGAGATCCAGGGAAACAGCTAGAGAAACGTACGCAAATCTTCAGATTTGCGTACTTCAATAAGGCCCGTCGACAGGTGATGCCCCTCTCCCACGAGGATCTCCGAAGCGGAGCGTGTCATCACTGCTTCCGGGCAAGGAGAGAAAGCCGGAGATTCCGCTTTAGGCGGAACCTGCCTGGCAGCTGTCTCCCTGGAACTCTTTAGCTGTTGGTAGCGCTTCCAGACAAAGAAAGGCGCTTCGATTTGACCGTGTTGAATCTGCCTGCGCCGGTGAACAAGGGAAGGAAGTCCCATGGCCCGGAGCGCACGGAAAGGCAGGATTCGGAAGTAACCCTTCTTGTGGCCGCCTTGGAAGGCGAGGGAAAGGACCTCTTCAGCAAGCCAGCGATCAAGACGGCGAAGTTGTTCTTCCTCACTTACATGCTTGAGGTAGTAATCGACGATAGCGACGTTTCGAACGCTGTGCTCGAGCGCGTTGCGCGCCACATCAACTGCAAACTGAGCGCGTTTGCGGGAATCCAGAATTCGCGCAAGTTTTGCGCGCTTCTTCCTGAAGGCGAACCGGAAGACGTTCATGAGTTTGCGGCATTTGTCGCGGGAGAGGCGGACACCGCCATCAGCCTGGAACTCCAAGCCCAGATGCCGCAACCGTGACGCTGGGACAAAGCCGTCGGCCTGTGAGGAATCGCGCGAGAGAAGGAGGTTCAGTTCATGGCTCGGCTTGCTTGAAAGACGCAACGCGACCAGTTGCTGATCGAAGTGAGTTGTGGCCGCCTCCGTGATTTCACGGCTAGTCGAAAAGAAGAGCAGGTCGTCGGCGTAACGAAAGTAGAGCAGAGAGGGCAAGCGTTCGAGGAGGCGGTCGAGTGGGGTGAGATAGAGATTGGCGAAGAAGCAGGCGATGGGAGTGCCGAAGGGAATGCCCTGACGCGCCGTGGAAATCTGACCGGCCTCCTCATACTGGAAGTGAACACGTTCGTGAAGAAGGCGGAAGAGGTAGTCTTGTGGACCGACAATTCCGCGGATCTGCTCCAGCAGGAGATCATGATTCACCGAAGGAAAGTAACTGGCGATATCGCGCTTCGCGACGAAGAGAGGAGAGTGTTCATTCGCAAGGAGCTTTGCGATCGACCGCTGGCAGCGATCGAGACCGAAACCGCGCAAACGATAGGCAAAGGAACGCGGCGAAAACCAGGAATGCAACCGGTGGGATAACAAGCGATAGAGGAGCAAGTCCACCAAGCGCTCCTCCCAAGGGTAGATATAGAGCGTCCGGCGCTTGCCGCGGAAATTTCGATGAAGAGCTACCCCTGGGCGAAAAGCAAAGGATTCCTTTCGCAAAGATTGATGGAGCGCGGAGAGGTTTTGCGGACCACGGCGGGCGAAGTCGTAAAAGTCGCTTTTGTCAGTAGAGGCGAACAGAGCTTTGCGCCAGGAGAAGAGTGGCTTGGTGTAGAGCCGAATAGCACTCTTGTAAAGTTCAGTTTCCCGATAAAGGTCGCCCCAGCGAAGCTCTTCGATGCCGGGCCTACCCGTGGGGTTCAGGGATGTCATAAAGCAGCAATGCAGCCGATTCTAGTGGTGGCGAGTGGACAGGTCAATCGTTTTGCGGCCGCCAAAGGGTTACGGTTCGGCAGCAAGAAATCTTGTTGGAGACTTGCTTGCTAGAAACCGCCGCCGCCACCGCCGCCGAATCCGCCGCCCGAGAAGCCGCCACCGCCGCCTCCAAAACCGGAGCCGCCTGAACTGCGCGGGGCGGAGGCCATGGCGGTACTGGCGACAGACGACATGGAATTCAAGCTGCTGACAAACATATAAGGGTAAAAGCCCGCTCCGAAGTTGCCCTGGTACCACTGCGGCGGCTGGGTATAGATGTTCTTGAAGGCATTGCTCCAGTTTTTTTCGACGCCAAGGGCCATGGCGAAGGGGAGAAACTTCTCAAACATTTCCGGCGTCTTGATCATGCGATTGAAGCGGTCGGCTTCGACGTGATTCAGGAAATCCTCGAAACCCAAAACACCTTCGAGAGCGCGAGCACCCGCTTGCGTGTGGGCGGGCATGAACCAGCCAAAGCCACAGATGATGGCGCCGGTGAGAATTCCGGCAGCGACGAATGACGTCGGAGCCATGCCCATGTTGCGAGCGATGGCGATGCCGCCCCAGATGAGAATCACGCCCATGACAACGCCGAAGCCGAGATAACCGGAGCGGACGACGTCCGGGCGGTGAAGGTAATAACCGTGGCCGACGAGAGAACCGAAAATGTCGCTCCGGATGCCGGGCAGGGTGGTGTAGAAGCGATTGTGAAGTTCCGACAAAGAGACGGAGTCGCCAGCATTTCCGGCGGAGAACAAGCCGCTGAGGAGATCCTGCTCGTGCGCTTGCAACGTGTTCCACTCGGCCTGGGATTTTTTCAGGTGGAAAACGTACTCCTTGCTGTGAGTTAGGCCGAGCATGTGGTCTTTCTGTTGCTCTTCGATGACGAGATAGCCACGAACGGCGAGATCAACGATGGAGGCGGTGATGTCCCGCATGTCCACGGAATTATCGACCAGAGTGCCGACTTCGCCCGGAGTGAGCTTATCGGGAGGTTCGTATTGAGCGGCGATGGGGCGAAGGCGCGGGTCGCGGCCCTTGGTCCACCACAACGCGAACATCAGAACGAAGGCGACGATGGGGATGAAGAAGGCCCAATTGCTGCGGAGATAGAGGAAGAAAGTGTCGGCGCGCGTGGGTTCGCTGACAGCGCCCTTGTCGAAGGCAACGGCAACGGTGAGACCTTCGTGAATACGAAGAGGAGCAGTGGTATTGACGTCCACGCCGGTGCCTGCAACTTCGGCGGTGGCGTTGCTGCCGGTGGAGCGGAAGGAGCCTGTGAAGACATTGGTACGGATGTTGGAAGCGTTGGGAGGGAGGACAATCTGAGCGCTGGCGGCGTCAATGGGGATGTCCCAGAGGTCGCCGGTGACGTTCCAGTAG
>CAYOOS010000414.1:0-3712 GCA_964405585.1 uncultured Acidobacteriaceae bacterium
CGAAGATCTGATGTTGCAAGGTGGAGTGGATCTTTCGCATATGAAGTGGGTTGATTTTGACGGCGTTGGGCGCACGGTGCGCAATGGCCTGAACTTCACCGAGCGCGGCTTTGGCGTGCGCGCGGCGGTGGGATGTTCGGATCGCGGCCATACGGCCGTCTCCCAACTAAAGCCTGGCCAGATTGACTGGGAGAAAATCTTCGTTTCCGAGGGCGCCCGCTGGTTCCACACGGGAGGAATCTTTGCCGCGCTTTCGGAGAGCACCCCGCTCGTCGCGCGTGAAGCGATGCAAGCAGCAAAGAAGCATGGCGTGATTGTTTCTTATGACCTCAACTATCGGGAATCACTTTGGAAATCGATTGGCGGAAAACAACGCGCGATGGAAGTAAACCGAGAGCTGGCTCCCTTGATTGACGTCATGCTCGGCAACGAAGAGGATTTCACGGCCGCATTAGGCTTCAAAGTGGAAGGCATGGACGAACATCTTTCTGAACTCAACACCGCCGGTTTCCGCGCCATGATTCACTCCGTGGTTGCGCAGTATCCGAATTTGCGTGTCGTTGCCACCACGCTTCGCAATGCGAAAACCGCCACCTTCAATGACTGGGGCGCGATTTGTTACCACGCGGGCGGTTTTTTTGAAGCGCGCCCTTTTCCCAACCTTGAAATCTTTGACCGCGTTGGCGGAGGAGATTCGTTTGCTTCCGGGCTGATCTATGGCTTCCTGCTTGGCAAAGATCCCCAGTGGGCCGTGGATTGCGGCTGCGCGCACGGCGCACTGGCAATGACGACTCCGGGTGACACCAGCATGGCCACGGCGGCGGAAGTGATGCGATTGATGAAGGGAGGAACTGCGCGGGTGCAACGTTAGCGCAGCAACCTAAAGCAATGTCCAAGTCTGAAACCATGCAACGCATTCGGGAAATCCGCGTGATCCCCGTCCTGCGCGCGCGCAAACAGGAAGACGCCATCGCCATCGCGCATGCCGTCAAGCAAGGCGGCGTGCCGCTACTGGAAATCACGATGACCGTTCCCGGCGCAGTGGAAGTGATTCGCCAGCTTGTTGCGAGTTTTGGCGATCAAGTTCTTGTTGGCGCGGGAACTGTGCTCGATCCGGAGACGGCGCGCATTTGCATCCTTGCCGGCGCACAATTTGTCGTCAGCCCTTCGCTGAAAGTATCCACCATTGAAATTTGCCACCGCTATGCGATTCCTGTTTTCCCGGGAGCGCTTACGCCCACAGAAGTGCTCACCGCCTGGGAAGCAGGCGCCGATGCTGTGAAGGTTTTTCCCTGCGGATCAATGGGCGGGGCGAAGTATCTGAAATCCTTGAAGGCGCCTCTTCCGCAAGTCGAATTGATTCCCACGGGCGGAGTTTCGCTTCCCACGGCGGCCGATTTTCTTTCCGCGGGCGCGTTTGCCCTCGGCGTGGGCGCCGATTTGATTGACAGTGATGCGGTTGGCCCGGAAAAACTAGCCGGCATCACGGAGAACGCCAAGAAGTACATGGAAGTTGTGCGGAAACAGCAAGCCCATCATTGATTCAGAATTCGTGAAGGATTAGGTCTTCAGCGCTTCTTCGCCGGTGGATAGCGGAATTCAGCCAGCAACGCGCGTGCCCCGGCAAACGAAGTCACTTTCCCATTGCGGACCTGCGCTTCTATTTGCGGCAGCTTGGCCGCGATATGTGGATCGTGGCGAAAGGAAGTTTCCAGTTCGGAATAGATCAACTGGCGCATGGCGGCCAGGGCCTGTTCGCGGCGCATCTCTCCGCGCAGCCCCTTATCCTTCTGGAACTTTTCGTGGCGCAGTACGCATTCCCAGATTTCAGGAATCCCTTTGCCCGTGGCCGCGCTGCAGAGCAGCACAGGCGGCGTCCAACCACCCGCTCCGGGCGCGAAAAGATGCAGTGCATTTTCGTAGTCGGCCCGGGCGAGTTGGGCGCGCTCGAGTTGCTGTCCGTCAGCTTTGTTGATCGCCAGCGCATCCACCAATTCCAGGATGCCCCGCTTGATTCCCTGAAGTTCGTCGCCCGCGCCAGGAAGAAGCAGCAGCAGCACAAAATCCGTCATGGAACGCACGGTGATTTCGGACTGGCCTACGCCCACGGTTTCGATGAGCACATTGTTGAAGCCGGCTGCTTCGCAAAGGAGCATTGTTTCGCGCGTGCGGCCCGCAACGCCGCCCAATGAACCACGGGAGGGTGATGGCCGGATGAAGGCATTGGGCTCCACGGAGAGATTCTCCATGCGCGTTTTGTCACCCAGGATGCTGCCGCCAGTCACCGGGCTCGACGGATCGATGCTGAGCACCGCGAGCTTCTCGCCGCGCTCGCGAACAATGTGCAATCCCAATTTATCGAGGAAGGTACTTTTGCCAACCCCGGGAACGCCGGTGATGCCCACGCGGCGAGATTTGCCGGTATGAGGGAGAAGGGAATCGAGAATCTGCGCGGAAAGCTCGCCGTCCGACGGCAAATCGCTTTCGATTACCGTGATGGTTCGTGCGAGGGTGGTTCGGTCGCCGGCAAGCACTCCGGCGATGTATTGCTCAGCGGCCAGTCGGCGTGTCCGCACTCCGCTCCTCCAGCAAGGCGTGCAGAATTTCCTGCGCGGAGAGCGGAATACGCGTTCCCGGTCCGAAGACGCCAGCGGCCCCAGCTTTGCGAAGTGCCTCGAAGTCCTGCGGGGGAATCACGCCGCCCACGACAACGAGGATATCCTGACGGCCGAGCCGCTTCAATTCCGCAATCACTTCGGGAACAAGGGTCATGTGGCCGCCGGCCAGAGTTGAGACGCCGAGCACGTGTACGTCGTTTTCGACGGCCATGCGCGCCACTTCGGCGGGAGTCTGGAAGAGCGGGCCGAGGTCCACGTCGAAGCCGAGATCGGCAAACGCCGTGGCAATCACTTTGGCGCCGCGGTCGTGACCGTCTTGCCCCATCTTGGCGACGAGAATGCGCGGGCGGCGTCCTTCGGCAGTCGCGAAGGTTTCCGTCAGTTCGCGCGCCTTGGCGAATTCAGGGTCCTGGCGGCTTTCCGCGGAATACACGCCGGAGATGGTGTGATGCACGGCCTGGTAGCGGCCGAAGACTTTTTCGAGTGCCAGTGAAATTTCGCCAAGCGTGGCGCGTTTGCGAGCCGCCGCAACGGCAAGTTCCAACAGGTTGCCGTTGCTGGTCTTGGCACATTCGGTGAGGGCGGAGAGCTCGGCGTCCACATCGTTTTGATTGCGAGCGGCGCGCACGGCGCGCAGGCGGGCCAATTGATTTTCGCGGACGGCGGCGTTGTCCACCACAAGCACGTCGATGGGTTTCTCGTCGGTGATCTGGTACTTGTTGACGCCGACAATCGTTTCGCGGCCGGCATCAATGCGTGCCTGGCGGCGCGCGGCAGCTTCTTCAATGCGCATTTTCGGGAGGCCGGTTTCGATGGCGCGGGTCATTCCGCCGAGCTTTTCCACTTCCTGAATCAACGTCCAGGCCTTGGCGGCGAGGTCCGCGGTCAGCGATTCCACGTAATAGCTTCCGCCCCAGGGGTCGACCACGCGGCAAATGCCCGTCTCTTCCTGCAAATAGATCTGCGTGTTGCGGGCGATGCGCGCGGAGAAATCTGTTGGCAAGGCCAGCGCCTCGTCTAAAGCGTTGGTGTGGAGCGACTGCGTGCCGCCCATCGCCGCTGCCATGGCTTCCACGGCGGTGCGTGTCACGTTG
>CAYOOS010000414.1:3722-4282 GCA_964405585.1 uncultured Acidobacteriaceae bacterium
TCCTGCGCCGTCAGGCTCCAGCCCGAGGTTTGCGAGTGCGTGCGCAGCGCCATGGACTTGGGGTTCTTGGGATTGAACTGCTTCACGATTTTCGCCCACAGCAGGCGTGCCGCCCGCATCTTGGCGATTTCCATGAAGTGGTTCATGCCGATGCCCCAGAAAAAGCTCAATCTCGGCGCGAAACTGTCCACGTCCATGCCTGCATGCAAGCCGGTGCGAAGATACTCCAGGCCGTCCGCCAGGGTATAAGCCAATTCAATGTCAGCCGTCGCACCCGCTTCCTGCATGTGATAACCGGAAATCGAGATGCAGTTGAACTTCGGCATGTTCGCGGAGGAATAGCGGAAAATGTCGCCGATAATGTGCATCGAATGGCCCGGCGGGTAAATATACGTGTTGCGGACCATGAATTCTTTCAAGATGTCATTCTGAATCGTGCCAGTGAGCTTTTGCGCGGGCACGCCTTGTTCTTCCGCGGCAACGATGTAAAAGGCCAAGATGGGGAGCACAGCGCCATTCATGGTCATGGAGACGGACATCTGGTCGAGCGGGATTTTGTC
>CAYOOS010000415.1:0-4279 GCA_964405585.1 uncultured Acidobacteriaceae bacterium
GCATGAATCATTGGCTGATAAACCAGCAGAAAACTGCTGAGCGCCGCGCGGTGTTCTTCGGGGCCTAAGCTTTCCGCATCCCAGAAGGGGTGATTCAGCACTATCAACACTTCACGTTCGGCGTTCAGGCATTCCAGTAACTCCCGCAAGCGATTGGGGTTGGGATTTGCCGTGTACGCCGCAAATTCTTCCATCCACGCCGTTGCGCGCGGCCCCGGCAGGTTGTGCACACCCAGGTGAAACACCGTCTCGCAGTAAGGCACGCTCCATTCCAGCGAAATCGGCGCTCGCGCCGTAGCTTCCAGCATCCGCAAGTGCATTCCCGCTTTTATGTTGTCGTGGTCGGAAAGCGATACCTCCGCCTGCAGCCCCAACTGCTCTTCGATTTGCTTGCGCTCCAGTTCGTGCGCTTCCCGCGGTGAAAGCGGCGGCGTCCAGTAATACTTTTTGAAGTCGAATATGCGGCCTTCGTACAAATGCAGCCGGCCAATTTCCCGTTCCAGAATGTACGAACCGATTGGAAATTTTGCGATATAGGCGGGTAACCTGCCCAAATACTCTTTTGAATGCATCGTATGGCTGTGTAAGGAAATGCCGGTGCGATACTTCCGCGAAACTTGTCCCTGCGGATCAAACCTGTGGACGAGACTGGGGCCGCCCTCCATGTTATGCTCCCTTCCCTGCCCACTTACGCAGGGTGCAATTTCCTCCAGCGTAGAAACCCTGTGTTACTCATGCATGACTCCCCATTCAACATTCACGCTTGCGTTATCTCTTTCGCCAAAAACGTTATCTTTTTCGTCACATTCGCGTCTGCATCTTCGTTCGTTCAATACTTCGTTAACTTTGCGTAACTCCTCTTGCCGCACCATTGATGTATGACTCGTGTCCGCGAGCTTCGCCGCCATCCTGGAGCCCCAGCCACATGAGGGCCGCCCTCCAATGCGGCGTGGTCCTCACCCTTGCCCTTTTCTTTTTTGTTGCTGTATCTTCGACCGCCAGCCTCGCTGACCGCCAGCCCATCGTCGAAGCTCTTCAGTGGGTTCGCTCGCCCGCACGCTTCAGCGGCGAGTACGACTACATCATGACCGCCCGCGTCCGTTTGCTTTTCTTCTGGGTCGGCAAGGACGACGTCGGCGGAGGCTACATCCGCCGCGGTATCTCTTCGCAAGATCCGCGCGCGGAATTCTTTCAAGTCCTCTTTGGCAGCGATCCCCAGAAGGCTCCCCGGGCCATAAACCGCTGGGGGGCAGGCACCGAAGTTGCCAAGCACAAGGATCCTGTTTCGCTACCGTCCAACGAAGATGATGTCGTCTCCAGTGCCTTCTTTGGTTTTATGAAATCATCCCGAGGCCAGTCCGTCGGCGAGATGCAAAAGGAATTACGAAAGGAACAGGAGCAGGGCCAACACTCTTTTACCGGCATACTCAGCCGTGTCGATCCTTCGCGCGCGCTTTCCACCATCGTTCCGTTGCAGTCCGACACCGATTTCAACCTGCACCAGTACACTCTCGCCGAACCCCTCATGCTTGACCGCATCGCTGCGTCCGATCGCCCAATTCGCTCTCTCGATGACCCGTCCCGCTGTGCACGCTCTGCCGCGTTTCTCGCCACCATCGCCGAACTTATGGACGCGGCCCTCGCCGGCCAGGCTGCTCCACTTTCGCGCTGCTACGTCCATGATGCCCAGGAGAATACGCTCAAAGTTGAAAACGTCACTCCCGTCCACATACTCCCGGTCCAGCTCCACGGCCCCAACAGCACCGTCCTTCTCGATACTTCCTACGCCAATCTCCTGCAGCTTGATTTTGTCTCCAAGCACAAAGAGACCGGCAAGACCGTCCCCTTCTCCATTTTGATTGGCACGAAGGATAATCTTCGCGGCGTTCCCGTCCAAATTCGCTATCAGCCTAACTGGTGGTTCCAGGTCGTTCTCAATCTCCGCCCCGATAGCCCGCTCATCCCCAATTCTCCTCCGGCCTCTGCTCGCGTCTCCCGCTAGTTTGGAGTGCGGCGGCTTGCCGACGCTTTTGGGATTGCAGACACCCCACCCGCCACCCCAGTCAGCCAGTTTGTCATTCCGACCGGAGGGACTGCGCCTCATGCAGTCCTGCAGTGGAGGAATCCCGGCACCCTTTCTCCGTTGCGCCTACTTTCCTGCCCCTTCCGGCACCACCCCAATCTCCACCCGCGACGGATACTCCTTCGTCCGGTAAATCCGTTGCGTCGCCTTCTGATAATCAGATTCCTTCGCCTCGAAAATATTCGCCACAAACTTCTGCGGGTTCCGGTCGTACAGCGGAAACCACGTGCTCTGCACCTGCACCATGATCCGGTGCCCCTTCAAAAACACATGGTTCGCCGTGTGCAAATCAATTGTGTACGGCGTCACTTCCCCCGCCACAATCGCTTCCGGTTTTTCGTACGACTTCCGGTAGCGTCCCCGGAAAATCTCGTCTGCGATCATCAGCTCAAATCCCGATAGCTTCCAGTCGCTCGCCACGTTCTGCGGATACACATCAATCAGCTTCACCACCCAGTCGCTGTCGGTCCCCGTTGTCGAAGCGTACAGCTTTGCCGTCACCTGCCCCGCCACCGTCACATCTTCTTTCAACTCTTCCGTCTCCCACGTCGCCACGTCCGGCCGGTTATCCACAAACCGCTGGTCCTGCACCAGCCACGTATACCAGCTTCCCGGATGATCTTCCGGATAGGTCATATCTACCGGCCGGTGACGATACGGCACGGGATGTGCTGGATCGCTTTCGTACGCGTCAAATGCTTCCCGCGATTCCGTCTTCGGCGCTTCAAAGGAAAGTTTTCCATTTTCGCCAAAATACAAACTCTCCGTCTTCGCCTCTCGCGGCGGCCACGCGTCAAAATTCGTCCAGGTGTCACTCCCCGTCTGGAAGAGCAGCGCCTCTTTCAACGGCAAGCTCCCCTTGTCATGCAACCAGTACGCAAACCACGGCGCTTCCACCTTTTGCCGGAAATACACTCCCGTGTCCGATCCGAACGGAATATCTCCCAGTGAATTCCCCGGCCCACCGCCCCATCCGCCATGATTCCACGGCCCTACCACTAGGTAGCTCAAGTGCTTCGCGTCGTTCTTTTCCAGGTTTGCGTACGTCCGCATCGGTCCGTAGAAATCTTCCTGGTCCCACCAGCCGGCCACGTTCAGGTCGGGCACCTTCGCCTCTTTCAACCCCGCCTCCATGGCGTGGCTCTTCCAGAATTCGTCATACGCCGGATGCGCCACAAAGTTGTTCCACGTCGGAATCTTTCCGTGGAGATACCTCTCGTTCGCGTGCGACAACGTTCCCAAACGCAGGTACCAGTCGAACATATCGAAGCGGTCGAACATGCCATTGACGTTGTCCCTGGACGATTCCATCAGCGCCGCGTATTCGTACCCGTAACTCAGCCGGAACGCTCCATTATGAAAAAAGTCGTCACCCATCCACGTATCACCCATGCACGCCTGCTCGGACACTGCCTTCAGCGCCGGGTGCGGGTTCACCATCGCCATCGTCGTCAGGAATCCATCGTACGAAATCCCCCATATCCCCACTCGCCCGCTGTTTTTCGCTACGTTTTTCACCAGCCAATCGATCGTGTCGTAAGTGTCCGTGCTCTCATCCACGCCCTTGGCATCCTTCGCATCGTGCAGCGGCCGGTTCATCTCAAATGTTCCCTCGCTCCCATTCCGCCCGCGAATGTCCTGAAACACGAAAATGTACCCGTCCGCGAAAAAGTCCGCGTTTTCATACAGCATCCGGCTGTAGCGATTGCCTCCCGCCGAAATCCCATAGGGTGTCCGCATCATGATCATCGGCCACGGCCCGTTTCCGTCCTTCGGCGTGTAAATCTCCGTGTGCAGCTTCACTCCATCCCGCACAGGAATCATCACGTCATGTTTCTCGAACAACTTCGTCAGGTCCGGCCGCTCCGTCTCCTGTCCCTGCGCCCCAGCCCCCGCAGCGAGTACCACCATCGCCGCTAGCACCCAAATCGTTCTCCGCAACTGGTTCATTCGCATCCTCACCATGTCCCCATATTTTCAGACGCCGCAGGAATTTCGCCGTGAGCATACCACACACAATTCGGCGATCAACGCGCCCGCCTCTATTTCTCGTGGCGACTGCTTTTCTCGCTGGCTTCCTCAGCCCGCTCGTTCTAAACTCTCCTCCAGTGTTGCACTTCTTGTATAATACCTGTTCGATAATTTCGGCTGGCAAACGCCAGGTCAAGTGGGCATCCAACGGCAAGGCGAGTTTCT
>CAYOOS010000416.1:0-4264 GCA_964405585.1 uncultured Acidobacteriaceae bacterium
GCTTTGGGAAGCAGGGGGCTCTGGGGATCGACCAGGCTGAGGAAACGCACGGCGTAGGCAGTGGTTTCCGCGCCATCTTCGAATTCGAATTCGAGGAAGGAATCGAAATGAGAGACCCAAGAGGCTTCGCGCTCGGTTACAACGGCAGTGGATTCGAGGGTCTTGGCAATCTCTTTGGCGCGGTCTAGATCGCCGTTGGCGAGGAGCGCGAGGCCCAACATGGAAAGGCCCTGGGTGGTCATTGAACTGCGCTGGTCCCAGGCAGCCTGAAGTTCCGCGGGTTTCGCGGCAGCGTTTGCCGCCAGAGCGTAGACGACGTAGGCACGGAGGTCTTCGCGCATGTTGGGATGTTCGGCGAGCGAAGTGTGCAGATAGGTTAGGGCTCGATTGATGGTGTTTGCCTCGACATCGTAGCCTGCGCTGTGGGCTTGCGCGAAGCCGCTGACAACGTAGGCGGTCATGAACACCTGGCTCTGGTCTTCTTTCCACCAACCCCAACCGCCATCTTCGTGCTGAAAATCCTTCAGCCGCTCCATACCAGCGTGAATTTTCTTTTCGAGTTCGGGCGTATCCACGGATTGCGAGACGTGGAGTTCTTTCATGGCTTTGGCGACGATAATGTTCGGCAGGAAGCTGGACATGGTCTGTTCTGTGCAGCCATAGGGATAGCTGGTCAGATAATCCAAGGCAGAGAAAATGCTGCCGGCAATGGATGAGCTGAGGGTGATATCCATGGTGGGCGAAGTTTGATCGGGATTGCCCGGCAGCGTGAACAGAACTTTTTCTTCCTGATCGGCGGCGAGGAGAGAGCCGGCCTTGGGATCGGTTTGTTTCACGCCGAACGGAATTACGGGGAGTGTGAGCTCCATGGCGTCGGATTCTTCGTTGGTCAGAGCTTTTGTGAGCAGCACGGACTCTCGCACGGACTTGGCGCGAACACGCCAATCGAATTTCACTTCACCCTTGCTGGGGACGTCAATCTGGGCAGTGGCGGGAGTCAGGAGGTCCAGACCTTTCGCTTCCAGCGAGACTTGAACCTTTTTCCCGTTGGCTAGGTAGTTGTGGACGATGGTGGAGACGGTGACTTCGTCGCCCTGACGGAAAAAGCGCGGAACGACCAGGCGCACCATAAGGTTCTTGCGAACGATCACGTTGTTGGTGACGTTGCCGACTTTGGTGTCGAGAGTGGCGCCCCGGACGGTGGCACGCCAACTGGTGAGCGAATCCGGGAATTGGAGTTGCGCTTCGGCGCGGCCATCGGAGTCGGTGTGAACGTCGGCGAGCCACAGAGCGGTGTCTGGGAAAAGCTTGCGGACCTTTGGCTGAACGGGAATTTCCGGTTTCAGCTGCGCCAGGGCGCGCGGAGACGATTGGTTGCGGTAGGCGAGGAACATTTCGCGTTTGCCGGCTTCGCCGCTGAAATAGAAAGCGAGGGAGGACTCGGTGGAGACGCGGTCGTAAACAGAGCCGTAGAAGAAATCGTGGATATCCCCACTGGTATCAGGATAGATGGAGTAAATGGCTTCGTCGACTACGCCGATGCTGAATTCGCCCGAGACCGGCTTGCCTTCGGAATCGCGAACGAAGAGCGAATAGCTGCCCTTTTGACCGGGTTGAAACTGTTTTTGCGAGGGCTGAAGTTCGATCTGCAGTTTTTGCTGAAGCGCGGGGACTTTCAGGTTTTTGTTGGACTGGTAGAAACGATTGTCTTTCCAAAAGGCCACCGCGACGAAGACGTTGGGTTGATTGTCAGCCTGGATCGGAATATCGATGGAGGCAGAGGGCCCTGTTGCGTGGACTACTTGTTTCGATTGAATGGTTCTTGCCTCGGTGGTGACCAAGAGATAGGTTTCCGGCACTCCGGTCATGACCAGGAGATGCGCCGTATCACCGATTTTGTAAGATTTTTTGTCGGCGAGGATGCGGATTACGCGGCTTTCGGCGGTCCACCAACTTTGGTCTGAACTGGGAATCCACAGCCAGGCGGTCCCGGAGGCTTCGCGGCCTTCGGGAGTTTGCGCGGTGACCCGGAGATTAAAGCTTCCGGCTTCCTGGGCGGTCACTGCAATATGCGCCATTCCGTTGGCGTCCGTTTCCGCGTTTTGCGTGGAAATGAGGGACTCCCCTTGAGGCTGGCCCCATCCCCAATAGCGGCTTCTGACGAGGCTCACTGTTACTGGCGTCTGAACGGGTTTTCCGTCATAGTCTCTGGCGACAACGGTGGCGCGAATGGTTTCGCCCTTCTGGAAGAAATAACTTTCCGTGGAGATGCCGACCTGGAAGCTGGCGTAGGTGGCGATGACGGAACTGTGCCCGGCAATTTCGCGATTGCCTTCGTCGGTGACACGGGCTTCGATGCGATAACGAACGTCGAAATGGTGGCTGTCAAGGGAGGTGGGAATGTGGACTTTGAGTATTCCGTTGGCATCAAGCTTGCCACTCTGCTCCGAGATCTGCTCGCCAGCGTAATCGTAGCCTTCTCCTTCGTTGTCACCTGAACCTTCCGCGTCGGAATCTTCGTTGTTCATTCCTTCTTCTTCGTCGCGATCGATAAAGGGTGACCAGTAGATCGCCGTGTGCACCACGTATTGGACATTGGCGTTGGCGACGGGTTCGCCGAAGAAGTAACGCGCTTCGATGGTGGCATCAATGGCGTTGCCTTGCAGGACGCGTGGGGCGGCGGGGATGACCTTCACTTCGTATTCCGGCTTTTTGTATTCCTCGACATGAAAGCCGCCGGTGGCTTGATAGCGTTGCCCGCCTTTGCTGCTGACGCTGATGGAGTAGTAGCCGAGAGCGGCATCAACCGGAAGGACGACATCGCCGTGAACGGTACCGTAGGTTGAGACGGGGACAGTGGTTTGCAGGATCGGCTTGCTGGTAGGATCCTCGACCAGAACTTGGACCTGTTCGCCGGCGGGAACTTTGTAATGCTCACCGCTGCGAGTTCGCAAAATCACTTTGAAGTGCGCGGTGTGGCCCGGGCGATAAACGGGGCGGTCCGTGTAAATATAACCGGTCCAATCCTCCAGCGGATTGCTGCTCAGGTTGGAATAAGGGGTGACAACCGCGACATCTTCTCCTTTGACCGCGAGAACGCGAACATCCTGATATTGGCCTGCGGGCAAAGCGGTCTGCGCCAATCCGGAGAGATCACTTTTCAACTGCGCGTTTTGCTTTTTGTCTGACCAGACGCGAATGTCGGCATCGGAAACGGGAGCGCCGGTGCGGCGGTCGGCCGTGAAGGTGAGGACCTGGCCGGGAGCGGATTTGGTGATGACGCCAAGTTCCGTAACCATGGCGATGGTGTAAGCGCGGAGCGTGCCGTTTGTTGCTTCGACGAGGTAGACGCCTTTTTCCAGGGAGGGGACGGGGACCTGCGCCGTCTCCGAGAAGAACCGCGGGGGCATTTCCTGACGCCAACGGGCTACCAATTGGGAACTGTTCAGCAAAGGGACCTGCGCGAAGACATCCGCAGTGCCAGTCTTGCTTTTACGGGTTTCGGCCTGGGATTCGCGAATCTGCGCGCGAGTGCGCCCGGAGAACTGCATGCGAAAGAAGTCGCGAATCTCAATCCAAAGAGAGTGCTTCCAATCGTGGAAGCGTTCCAGAAGGCTGGGATTATCGATTCTTTCTTTTGGAGAGACCTGGCCAAAGCCGTGGGCATTATCGAGCCGCTCGAAGAAGGCGACGGGGTCTTTCACGCGGTAAACTCGGAATTCGAGAGCATCGACGTTCGTGGAGTAGACGTGGACGCCGACCTTCTCTCCCGGAAGGAATGTCTTGTTTGTCGAGAGAGAGAAATAAGCGGTCGGCTCCTGCGCGGCGAGAGGAAGGGCCAATGAAGCAATCAGCAAGAAGATGGAGATACATTGTTTAAGGCGCACTAGTTTGCCTCCCTTACGATGTTCCAGCGATACACGCCGAGAAAATTGCTGTTGCCGGGCACGGGACGCCAGCGGGGCTGCGGGTGCTGAAGGAGTTCGATCAACCGGGCGCGGCGCATTTCCCCGGGATGGCCGTCGATAGGACCGGTGTGATAGACGACGATGTCTTCGGCATTTTGGCCGCCTGAGTCGCTGAGCCACTGGCTGCGGCCGACAAAGATCATGGAATGAAAGGGGGAGTTCTGCTCCAACTGGCGAAAGAAGAAAATGTCGCCAGGCTGCGCCACGCGAACGTCTCGCGAGAGAAAATGGGTGTTGAGCTCCTTGAGTGTTTGCGCATCGGCGAATTCGGAGAATGTGCCATCGCCCAGGTCGGA
>CAYOOS010000417.1:0-1533 GCA_964405585.1 uncultured Acidobacteriaceae bacterium
ATGTGGCTGAAAATCGGCTCGCCACAATCCCCATCCCCTGCCGAATATCAAGCACTTGAAGCAGCTGGACAGCTACAGCTTCTGGAATCTCCCATATGGCAAACAGTAGAGAAAGGCTCCGTGCGATTGTCGTTCTCGTTGCCACGGCAAGGGTTATCTCTGATTCGATTGAGCTGGTAATCAAGGCCCTCCAGGATGCCCGGCGTCGCAGAGTCGGGAATGCGGATCGTTCGTGTGGGCAACTGGCCCAACAACTGTGGGGGAACTGGCAATCAGAGAACTTGAGGTGGGACGGGTGGACTTGAATTGGAATGCGTAATCCTAAAGCAGAGTCCGGCTCGGCGTGAACAAGCGATAGTGAATCGTCATCCTGCTTGGTTTAAACACGATTTTATTCCTGCCTGTACCTTTTGCATCCAAGAGAAGCAATTTGCATTTGCCTCAACCAAGCGCAGATTCACATCGGCAGGTCCACACATTATCGATCTATGGGTCGCTTTGCCAATTTGCTCACGGCGGAGAAGTCCTCATCGCCGTGGCCCTCGGCAATGGCCTGTTGAAACGCAACCAAGGCAGTGGCGGCAATGGGCAGGGAGACTCCTCTAGTGGAGGCGCTGTCGAGAGCATAGGCGATATCCTTCGCCATCCACCGCAGCGCAAAATTTGGCGTAAAGTCATTGGCCATCGTTCGTTCGGCCACTCGCTTTACGATTCCGCTTCCGGGCGCTCCCGCAGTGAGAATTGATATGGCTTTGCTGCGATCCAAACCGCCGGCATTGATGAGTGACAGGGCTTCGACGAACGAGGCGACCTGCACACCACACAGAAAGTTATTAATAAGCTTCATGAGCGCGCCGCTGCCGACGGGGCCGAGATGAATCACGTCGCGGCCGAGCACAGAGAAGACGGGCCGCGCTTCATCCAGAGTCTCCGCTGAGCCGCCGACCAGGAAAAGCAGCTCGCCTGACGCGGCATGTGGTTTTGTGCCAGTGACGGGCGCATCCAGGAATTGGAAGCCCTTCCCGGTTGCCTTGGCGGCAAGATCCTGAATCCAGCCTATGCTCAATGTGCTGCACTCAATCAAGATCGATTTCGGGGATGCACCGGCCAATGCGCCAGATTCTCCCAACCACACAATATGGGAAGCGGCGTCATCCGCTACCATACTAATAATGATTTGCGAACGCGATGCCGCCTCGCGCGGTGTGGCGGCGACAAAAGCGCCAGCTTCGGCTAGAGGAATGCACTTCTCGCGATTGCGGTTGTAAACCGACAAGGGAAAATTCGCGGAGAGCAGGCGTCTGGCCATGCCAGAGCCCATGATGCCAAGTCCAAGAATTGCGACGGAAGGTTTTGACATGGTTTCACTCATTTCAGTGGAATGACGTTAACCAGAGCGGCTTGAGATTTGTCAACGCGGACGGGATTTTGCAACGGGCGTCCGAAACCCTCCGCGGCGATTTGCATAATGTCCCCATCCAGCAAACGAACACGATCGCTGAAGCTGAGGCAGTCCGTGCCGAAGAAGTGCAC
>CAYOOS010000417.1:1543-4263 GCA_964405585.1 uncultured Acidobacteriaceae bacterium
TGAGCATCGAATTTGAAATGATGATGCTCAATGTTTTGCAGGCTGTGACACATTTCCGATTCACCCGTACGGAAGGATTTGGTCCAGTGAATTTGCCCGTCCCGCAGAATAGTCGCGACAACCGGGACAGATGTGAATTCCGGATCAAGTAGGAGTTCCGGGCCGAGGGCACAGGTGCGGAGTTTTGAGCCCGCGAGGTTAAGATAGTTTTTCTTCTCGAACTGATGATCTGAGAATTCATTGCCGACCGCCATGCCGATGCGGTAGGGACGGCCGTCCTGAGCGACAAGATACACACCAGCGATTTCAGCTTCTTCGCCGCCGTCTTCGGCATAGGAAGGGATATCGAGCGGTTCACCGTGCGCGCGCAAAGCACTGCCTGTGCCTTTGTGGAACCACTCGGGAGGAATTCCAATGCGACCTGCGCCAGGCCGGCCTCCTTCGACTCCCCAGCGGAACATCTTCATGCTGTCTGTCTGTTCTTCGGTTGCGGTGGCGTGCATGGACTGCCGATTGCGAGCGCTGCCGAGATGGGTAAGTCCGGTGCCGGAAAGGAGGCATCGAGCGGGTTCTTCGGGATGATCAATGGCGGGAAGCAAGTGCCATTCGGAACGGCCGCAATAAATAAGGTCGTAGTCAGCCGCGTCGTGCTGGGCCCTCTGGCGCGCAAGTTGGCTAAGCTTTTTACCTGTGGCAATCGCGGTTTGCGCAAGTTCGTAGATTGAGGAGCACTCATCCAATAAATGGACGTTGGGCTCCTCGACGAGGGCCACCCGGCGAACGTTGCCTTTTTTGATTTGGATTAGACGTGTCATCGGATCATTGCGTGGCTCGTGAATTATTCGATTACCTCGAAGCCCTCCAGACCAGGTTCATTGATGGTGATACCAAGGCCCGGAGTGTTGTCATCGAGATTGACGTAACCATCCTTCGCAACAGGCTCACCCTGGAAAATGTACCAAAACAATTCATTGCCCACTTCCACATCCACCCTGGGAAAATACTCGGCCATCGGAGAATTTAGACTGGCCATGACGACGTGATAATTGTGCATCTGTCCGGCATGTGGAATCACGGGGACGGAATAGGCTTCCGCTAGCGAGGCAATCTTGCGAGCTTGCGTGATACCACCCATCCGGTTGGTATCGAACTGGATGTAATCCAAGGCACGCGCTTCCAGCAGATCGCGAAATCCGAAAAGCGTGAATTCATGTTCACCACCGGCAATGGGAATTCGCGAACGAGATTTCAGTTCGGCATAACCATGCAGGTCATCGGGGATCAGGGGCTCTTCCAGCCAACGGAGATGAAAAGGTTCGAGCAAGGGCAGGATTCTCTTGGCGTAGTCGAGAGTCCAACCCATGTAGGCGTCCGCCATCAGATCGATGCCATCGCCGATGGTCTCGCGGACAGTTCGGACGAGTTCGACATTGCGCTGCATGCCGCTAGCGCCGTCGGCGGGTCCCCATCCGAAACGCAGCTTCATGGCCTGAAAACCTTCCTGTTTGTACCTTTTGGCTTCCGCGGCAAGTTCGTTCAACTCTACGCTGTAAAGACGGGAAGCGTAAACTGGGATGCGTGCTTTGGTTCTGCCGCCAAGCAAGCGAAAGACGGGCTGCTTGGCGGATTTGCCGAGAATATCCCATAGGGCGATATCCAGCGCGCTGATCGCGGCCATACCAATTCCCTTGCGGCCGAACGCCATGGTTTTGCGATACATGTGCTGCCAAAGGAGTTCGATATCCCAGGGATCCTGGCCGATGAGCAAAGGCTTGAGGTAGAGATCAATTACCTGTTTTGTGGCTTGCGGTGCCAGAGCGGCGTTTCCCAAGCCTACGTGACCGTCATCAGTGAACACCTCGACGACCAGCCAGCCGTGAAACGTGAATGTCCGCATGGAGGCCTCGGGCAGTTCGAGCAGGTCCATCGGATTGGTGCAGAAATGGGGAGGCAATGGAACGGTCTTGCCGCGCCAACGCAAGACCCGCGTGCGAATCTCCGTAATTCTCATGGAACTCCCTCGTAACTCAATTTTCGTTGCAATCTTAACGGCAAGACGACGGGAATGGCAGCGAGAATAATGAGAAACGCGAGTAAGTGAAGAGTGCCGGCGATGCCAAAAACTGTGCCATATCCGAATCCATGGTCCAAGAGATATCCAACTAGCTGTCCGAAGACAATCCCACCCATAGCTCCGCCGAAACCGACGAGTCCGGCAACGGACCCGACAACATTTTGAGGATAAAGATCCGCTGGCAGGACCATAACCAGAGTCGACCAGGATTGCTGCCCAAAATACGCCAGACAGAAGAGCGAGATTGCCCAGGACACGGGAACGTGCGGAACCATGATGACAAATGGCATAACGGCAGCGCTTGCGCCGAGCGCCAGTTTGCGTGCGGTGCCAAGAGAGAAATGACGGCGCACGAGATAGCTGGAGAAAGCTCCACCCAACAGACAGCCGGCTCCCGCGGCGGCGTGAGGCATCCAGGCGAACATGCCGACTGCTTTGACGTCAAAACCGCGCGCATCATAAAGATATTTGGGGAGCCAAAACAGATAGAAAAACCAGGCCGCATCGCTCAGGAATTTGGCGGCCACCAAACCCCTGGTTTCGCGAATAAAAAATAGACGGGTCCAAGGGAATGGGAGTGTAGGGACTGCTGTGCCAGACGTCGCTTCCGGTGCAACCCCCATGCGGTCCGAACTTTCTGCCGCAG
>CAYOOS010000418.1:0-4256 GCA_964405585.1 uncultured Acidobacteriaceae bacterium
CTTGTTGATGAACGTGCGTCGGTCGATGCGATCGTTGGAAGTGGTCATGGTGAGCAGTGCCTCCTGGATCAAAAAGTTTTCGGTGCGACAACGATTTTCGACGTGGTGATGGCCTGGCCGACATGGCGTTGCGTGTGATCGGCAACGTGGACCAGCAAACCGCCAAGCGTCGTGGGCAGCTGCTTGCCTCCGACGGAACGCGGCTGGCTGAAGTCTGCGTCGGCCAGAACCATGACTCGTGCCGTGCTCTTTTCGAGAGCCTCGGTCAATTCCTGTAAGACTTGCTGACGCGTGGCGCCGGGTTCGAGTTCCGATTTCATTTGCAAGATTTGGTCTGAAGCGAGTTGGCGGCTTTCGGCGTAAGTGAGCAGGCGATCGAGGCTGCGCGCGATGTGGCGCAGATGAAAGGCGACGGGGGCGATTCCGAACGGGCGGGCGTTGAATTGCTCGTCCGTTAGAGGAGCGATCCAACGAGAGAGGTCTTCTTGTGTTAGATCGAGCGCGTGGAGAACCGCGCGAGGAATAGGGGGGACATCGCCGCGGGTGCCGCGCAGCCAGGGCTCTGGCGCATGGTTGGATTTGGTTTGCGTCATAGGATTTCACCTGCAGTGAGAGGTAGCATAACTCAATCGAGGTAAGAAACGAATTGCACTTCAGCAAGCGGGTATAGAGTAAAGGGGAGCGAGAGGACGGCACGGGGGAAATGAAAAATTGGGGAAATCGGCCGTGGACGGTGGAGTTCCGCGCAACGCCGCGTGCGATGCCGGCGGAAGTGGATTTTGCGGTTGTGGGCGGTGGGTTCACGGGTTTGGCGGCGGCAGCGTGGCTGAAGCGGCTGGCACCGGAGAAGAGCGTGGCGCTGTTTGAGGCGGAGCAATTTGGCGCGGGGGCGAGCGGGCACACCGGAGGAGTGGCGCTTACGGAAAGCGCAGCGGGAGATTTGTCGGGGCTGGGCGATGTGCTTGGGGGATACCAGGAAATTCTGAAGGAGTTGAAGGTAGATGGTGAAGTGTCGCTGCCAGGGGCATACGAGTTGGGAAGGGCTGAGCCCTTGGAGAATTCTCCGATTCGCTGGAAGGATTCGGGAGATCTTTGCGCCGTAAAAGAAGTGCCTGGCGGAACAATCAATCCAGGAAAGGTGGTGAGCGGATTGGCGAGGGCGGCGGAGCTGGCGGGCGCGATGCTGTTCGAGGAATGCGGCGTGGAGGGAGCGAAGTTCTCCGGACAAGTGGAACTGCAAACGAAAAGCGGCGTTGTGCGAGCAGGAAAAGTGTTGTTCGCGACGAACGCGTTTGCGCTGGAGATGACCGGGTTGCAGGGGAGGGCGGGAACGGCGCTCACACTTGCGGTGGCGACGCAGCCTCTGACGGACGAACAACTGCGCGAGATTGGACTGGCGGAGCGAAAGCCGTTTTATACCGTAGACCTGCCGTACCTTTGGGGACGGCTGCTGGCGGGGAATCAGGTGATCTTTGGGTGTGGGCTGGTGTTCCTGCAGGATTGGCGAGAGCTAAGGACGCTGGATATTGAGCAGGGCGAGGCCGCGGAATTGTTCGCGCAACTTGAGAGGCGCGTGCACGGTTTGCATCCAGCGCTAAAAGAGGTGGAGATCACGCACCGTTGGGGCGGCCCGATCTGCATAACGTGGGAATGGAAACCGGTGTTTGAGCGGCACCCGGAAAGCGAACATGCGATTGTGCTGGGAGCTTACTCCGGCCACGGTGTGGCGCAATCGGTGTACTTGGGCTGCTGGGCGGCGGAAGCGCTGCTGGGGAGAAGAGATCTGCCGAACTGGAACTGAAGAGAATCTGGAATATGGGAATCAGCGGGTCATCAAAGGCAAAGAAATCAGAAGAGCGGAAAGGCCATTCCAGAGAATCTGCACGCCAATACAGACTAGCAGGAATGAGGTGAGCCGCATGATTACCGTCATGGCGGTGGGGCCCAGAATATCTGCGAGGCGGTCCGCAAAGGCATAGCAAAAATAGACGCTGACAGCAATGAGCAGCGAACCGATTACGGCGCCGATGATTGGGAAAAGGAAACTTGTGCCGTGGTGGGGTTCGTTAGCGCCGAGGGTGATGGCCACGGAGATGGAGCCCGGGCCGACGGTTAAAGGAAGTGTTAAGGGATAAAAAGCGCGGCTGCTGAGATCGCGGGGATCCACGGACTGCTGGACATTACCGCGAGTTTCGTCTCCTTCTCTCTGCCGGAGCATATTCCAACCAGCGGCGATGACCGTAAGGCCCCCGCCGACCTGGACCACCGGCAGCGAAATTCCAAAGAACGCGAGGATGTGCGTCCCGATGAAGTACGAACCCATCAGCAGCAGCAAACTGTTCATGGCGATCTTGCGGGAAAGAATTTTGCGTTGAACGGTGGAGTAATAGTGGGTAAGCGAAAGAAAAATGGGGGCGCCGCCGAGCGGATTAACGATAGGGAAAAGCGCGGAAACCACCAGGATGCTCGATTTGGCGATAGGAAACATACATTGACCCGGGAGCAGTATAGCCGACGAAGAGCAAAAATGCGCAAGAAGGCCGTGGGCAAGGAGAGAGCTGAATTGACAGCATCGTGGGCAAAACATACGATTGATGGAAATTTGCAGCCGAAAATGACAGCAAGAGAAGGGAATTCACGTTTCATGAAAGAACGATTGGCAGTGTGGCGCACACTGGGCGTGTTGTTGCTCGCGGTTTGTCTGTCGGCTGCAACGCCCGTCCCAACAGCGGTGGGGCCCGCGGATGCGCAGCGTTATGTCAACGACATCAAGACGCTGACACAGCCGAAAATGGAAGGACGCGGAGAGGGCACGAAAGGACTAGTGCGGGCGGAACACGTGATTGCCGATCGCTACAAGAGCGTGGGGCTGGAGCCGGGCGGACAAAAGGGGTTCCTGGAAGCGTTCACAGTGACGACCGGGGCGAAGCTGAAAGGGAAGAACCACCTGGTGGTGCAAAACGGCGAGGCGAAGTTGGAGGCGAAGCTGAATCAGGATTACGTGCCATTCAGTTTTTCCTCTTCGGGAGAGGCCAGCGGGCCGCTGGTTTTTGCGGGATATGGAGCGACGGCGGAGGAATTTGGCTACGACGATTACGCCGGGATTGATGTAGAGGACAAAATCGCCGTTGTGTTGCGTTTTGAGCCGAACGGATTCGCGGCCAAGAGCGGAAATCAAGGGCTTACCACGCACGCACAGTTCATCACGAAAGCGATCAACGCGCGCAATCACGGGGCGAAAGGACTGATCCTTGTAAATGGGAAACTCGGCGACGGCGAAGAGGATTTGCTGACGCGGTTTGGGAGCGTGAACGGACCGGAAAACGTGGGGATTCTGTTCGCACAGGTGAAGAACACGGTGGCGGAAGAATGGTTCCGGACTGCGGGAAAAGCGCTGAAGGATGTGCAGGAGCAGATCAATGCCGGGACGAAGCCGGCGTCGTTTACGTTCCCGGGGACATTGCATGGGAGCCTGGCGGTAGGCATCGAGAATACGCACGCGACGGTAAACAACGTGCTGGCGTATTTGCCGGGGAAGACGGATGAGTACGTGATTCTGGGGGCGCACTACGATCATCTGGGGCGGGGCAATTTCGATTCCCTGGCACCTTCGCAAATCGGGCAGATCCACCCGGGCGCGGATGACAATGCTTCGGGTACTGCAGGGTTACTGGAATTAGCGCGGTTGCTGGCGCCACTTAAGGGTCAATTGCAGCGCGGGATTTTATTTGCGTCGTTTGCCGGTGAGGAACTTGGTTTGTTGGGCTCCGCGGCATGGGTAAAGGAACCGACGAAGCCGCTGGATAAGGCTGTGGCCATGCTGAATATGGACATGATCGGGCGAATCAAAGACAACAAGGTGTACATCGGCGGGGTGGGGACAGGCTCGACATTCCAGAAAGTACTGGACCAGGCGCACGGCGATTCACCACTTAAGTTTGAACTTTCACAGGGCGGGTACGCTTCCAGTGACCATACATCGTTCGTAACGAAGAAGATTCCCGTGCTATTTTTCTTTTCCGGATTGCATTCGGATTATCACAAGCCTTCGGATACCTGGGAAAAGATCAACGGCGATTCTGCGGCACAGTTGCTGAATGTGGTGGCGAAAGTGACCATCGAACTGGCAGACGCTTCGGAACGCCCGCAATTCGTGACCGTGGTGGAAAGCAACCCGCATAGTGGGGTGACGGGCGGCGGAGGTGGGTACGGTCCATACTTCGGATCCATCCCAGATTTCGGGCAAACGGAAAATG
>CAYOOS010000419.1:0-4254 GCA_964405585.1 uncultured Acidobacteriaceae bacterium
GAGTCTGGACCGTGTCTCAGTTCCAGTGTGGCTGGCCATCCTCTCAGACCAGCTACCGATCATTGCCTTGGTGAGCCATTACCTCACCAACTAGCTAATCGGGCGCGGGCTCCTCCTCCGACGCCTTACGGCTTTGAATCCCCAAACCGAGGTCCAGGGAATGTTATGCGGAATTAGCCCCGCTTTCGCGGGGTTATTCCCCATCGGAGGGCAGATTGCCCACGTGTTACGCACCCGTGCGCCGTGCACCGATCTGTATTGCTACAGACTGTGCACTCGACTTGCATGTGTTAAGCACGCCGCCAGCGTTCGTTCTGAGCCAGGATCAAACTCTCGTTTGAAGCCTGTCGCTTGGCGCAAAAAAAAGCCCGGGCCTAAACCCGGACCAGCCTGCCAAGCAAAATTGTTAGTCGCTCAAATTCACTCAACCCATTCGTGCTCGAAAACCCGAATGGGGTCGAACAGATTCTGGCACATCGTATCGGTTGTCAAAGAGCGTTTGTTCCGCCTCCCTGTCCAGCAGAGTGGCTACCAACGAACCTTCTTACTTTACCAGACTCTCCCTATTTGTCAACACCCCTTTACTCCGTAATTTCCGTTTTCCACACCTTTCCTCAGCCCAGAAAACATCGGAAACCCCAACCAGCATATTCCTGATGGCCAACTCTATTTAAACTTACCTTTCATCGCCTTTACACTGGCTTTTACCAATTTCTTCACCAATCTCACCGGTACCGCTTTACCCATCGGGAAGCTGACAATGGCTCTCGTTGTGGCGTAACCTGCAAGTTCCTTCCTATGTTCTTGTATTACGGAAGGGGGTACATGTAGGCGTAAGTGTGGTTTCTTGAAGCTGAACCAGGCAAACATCCCATCGTAATAATCAAATCCTGGATAGGAATATCCGGGCATCTGGAAATAATCGGTGCGTTCAGTGGCGCCAGGCGCTTCCGCCCGTATGGCCGCTCTGATCTTCGCCAAATCGCTTTGCGCCTCTTTTGGACATCTTGCGATGTATTCATCTACTCCACTACTTTTGCGTTTTGCCACGGTCGCGCTCTCCCCTTGTCGTAGTGTTTTTCTTAATTGTCAGCGACTGTTGTGATTTCACCTGCAAGTTTCGGCTATTTTCCCCTGTCACTGTTTCAAGTAACGAGGCGCAACACATCTTGATTTAAGAACCTTAGACTCAACGAGTTTTGATTGCAATCTCTCCTGCAGGCTAACACCTTCCAACAACCGTCTCCCCTCTGCTACAACCATTGGCTGAACGACAAAACGATATTCATCCACTAGACCTAGCTCGATAAGTTGTGAAGGAACGCTTACACCACCGATTGAAATGTTTTTGGCGGGTGGCGCAGCCCTAGATTCCGAAAAAGACTTGAGGTGGCCCATCCTTTCGCCCGCCTCAGGCGGGAAAGGATGGAGCCGCTTTCCGTTGGCCTCTTCTCCACCGCGACACCCCGCGCAGACGCCGCTGGGAGGTTGGAGGCTTAACCCCTACCCAAAGCGCGCTTCGACTCCTTCTCTCTTATGCCGGGCATTGCAACCCGCATAAACGAACCTCTTCAATTTTCCGAAACCTATTTTTTCGGCTGTGTTTGTGGCTGCGGCGCCTGCTCGCTGCTCGGAGGAACGATGTTTTTCAGCCGCATGTAGGTAACCAGGTTGCCGTAGTGTTCCATGTCGTGCATGTTGTTGACCGTCAGGGCGCTGAGTCTCGGCGCGTCATTCCCGAACAGCTTGATCGTCTGCACTGCGGTGGCGTCAGTCATGCCGTCGTAGGCCTTGTCGCAATACGCGAAAGCGCTACTCAACGCCGCCACCAGATCCGCCTTGCTGCTCTTGGTCTGCTCGATATTCAAGCCCGGATTCTTCTCCCCCAGGGCCATGGAACAGAACAGATACTGCGCGTCCGCAACGTGCCCGATGATCTGCCCGTAGCTGCGCACCGCTTCCGTGGGCTTGAAGCTGTAATTCTCCTCAGGCATCTTTTGCGCGGAACGCATCAGGATGTCCTTCAATCGCCCGAAGGCCATCTTGTTCCAGGCACTTAGCGGATTCGCAGGGGCAGCCGCGGCCGGCATCTCCTGGGCCAGGGCAACGCCAGCAGGCACAAGCAAACAGACCAATAGCATTCGCAGAATGGTTTTCATCGGTACTCCTCCTGACAAGATAGGACGCTAAACTGGGAGAAATATTACACCTGGCGGGTGGTCGAAAACGGGAGACAGACGAAAACCGGGCGGGTGGTGCGGCCTTAAATTCCCAAAAGGATTTTGGGTGGCCCATCCTTTCGCGTCGTTTGCGAAAGGGTGGGGGCCGTTCTACGCTGGCCTCTGCTATCCTCGTGTCCTTTTTGTTCGTCGGATATATTCTCTCACTGGTTTTGCACCCGATTGGGCATATCGACCTCTACACCCTTGGCACGCGCGATTGCGCCAGCTTTCGCGCTTTGCGAAGCTGCCGCAACCTCATTTCTTCCGCATTCAGCTCGGTGGCGCGCGCCGCCACCTTCTTCCGCTGTGCGCGATTCAGCTTAGCGATTTTCTTCCGTATATCGACAGTCATTACTCCATTTCCTTTCCTTCCTCACCCTGCTAGGAGGGCCATCGTGGCGGTCCTCGGCCTTCCGGACCGTTTCCGTTTCCCTCCCCGGAACTTCCTTCACTTATCATTATCCCATCAAATCCAGCTGGGCTCGCGATTGCAATATTCACTTGCCTTAATACATTTGATTAAGTATAGTTAACAGCTCAATGGCGCCGATGAACCATTTTCGGCCAGCACACCTGTTCCGCCCCTCCCTGTGCCTGGTTGTCTTGCTTGCCTCGCTTCATTTTTTTCTACCCGAACCCGCATTCCCCCAAGGCGAAACCACCAGCGCCATCGTCGGGCAAGTGAATGATGCCACCGGAGCGGGAGTGCCGGGGGCCACGGTGACCGTGACCAACAAAGAGACTGGCCTGAAACGGACCGCAAAGACCGACGAGTCGGGCAGGTTTAACTTCCCGCAACTGAAGCCCGGCACTTACACGGTGAGGGCGGAAGCCGAAGGCTTTGAACCACAACAGAATGACGCTGTGTCCTCTGGCCTGGGCCAAAAGCAAACTGTCGATTTCAAAATCAAGGTCGCCGGGACGCTGCAAAGCGTAGAAGTAAACAGCGAAGCGGCGATTCTCAACCCCGAGGATGCAAACACATCCACGACACTCAGCGCTCCTGCCCTGGAGAACCTCCCAAATCCCGGCGGGGATTTAACCTATCCCCTTCAGTTTGCGGCAGGGGCCCTCATCAATACGGGAGGGAGCAGCAATGATTTCGTGGGCGGCACGAATGGCTACGGCAACGTCGAGTTCAATGGTCTGCCCGCTCTCTCCAATGGCTACATCGTGGATGGTCTGGAAACGAATGATCCGCTTACGAACTTGAATAGCGGGCTCTCCACGAACCTCGTCCTGGGATTGAATTCCATATCGGAAGTGACGGTGAACACGCTTTCCTATGCTGTTGATCAGGGGCGCTATGGTGCATCACAGATCAACTACGTGACCAAGTCCGGTTCCAACCAGTTTCACGGAAACCTCTACGAACTGTGGAGCGGATCGAGGTTCAGCGCGGCTGACTATTTCACGAATGCCACTCCGGGAAATCACAAACCTCGCTCGACGGTGAATCACTTTGGCGGCAGCGCAGGCGGCCCCATTGTTCACGATCGCCTGTTCGTCTTCTTTGATAGTGAGTGGGTTCGCATTGCTCTACCCATTGTCACGGCCGCCACCGTCCCCACTCCCGCATTCCAGAAATACGTTCTTCAGCAACTCCCTTTGGGCGGAACCGACTCCGTCACGGGGTCCGTCTATCAACCTTCCCCTCAATCGGTGCCCTTCTATCAAAAGATGTTCTCACTCTATGGAAATACCGGCGGCACGCCCCTTGCGGTTCTTGGCTGTCCGTTTGACGTGGGCGGGGTTGCGCCTGCCACGGCCAACGATGGAAACGGTTGCGCGAATCGCCAGAGCGTCTCGCACTCCAGCGACGATCATGAACAGGTCCAGACTCTCCGTCTCGACTACAACATCAATGAAAAGAACACCACCTGGTTTCGCTTCCAGGCCGATACCGGGGTGCAGGCTGCCTATACGGACCCGATCAATTCCCTGTTCGATTCCGTCTCTCCCCAACCGCTGTACTCATTCGCGGCGGGATACACCCATGTCTTTTCGCAAAACTTGGTCAATTACTTCAATC
>CAYOOS010000420.1:0-4238 GCA_964405585.1 uncultured Acidobacteriaceae bacterium
GTGGTACAAATTATTGAATTTGGGATTCAAGCTGCCGGCAGGCGGGGGGACGGATGCGACGGCGGATTATGCGGCGCCGATTCGCGGGCAGGTGGGATTTGACCGCGTGTATGTGTGGGTCCCCGTTTGGCCACTTAATCTGAAGGAATGGTTGGATGGGATTACGACGGGGCGGACGTTTGCGACGAATGGGCCGCTGATCGAGTTCAAGCTGGGCGGAGAGATGGTGGGAAGCGAATTGAAGTTTGATGCGGCGCAGGCGGCAGTTCCCTTCACCGCGAAATTGCGCTCGATTGTGCCGGTGGACCGTTTGGAGGTCGTGTGCAACGGGAAGGTGGTGCGCGATTTGAAATTGGACGGGGCGCGGGACACGGCGGATGTGACGGGAACGATTCCGTTGAACGAGAGCGGGTGGTGCGTCTTGCGGGCTTGGAGCGATAAGGCGGAATATCCGGTGATGGATAAGTATGCGTATGCGACGACGAGTCCCGTGTATGTGACGATTAGGGGAAAACGGGCCTATTCACGGGAGGATGCGGAGTATTTCAAGGCCTGGATTGACCGGACGATCGAGGTGACAGAAAACTATCCGGACTGGAATTCGGCGGCGGAAAAGGAATTGGTTATGAAGAGATTGCGGGACGCACGGGGAGTGTACGAAGGGATGAAGTAGCGAGGGGTGCGCGCCTTGTCAGTGCACGGTTGTTGGCGATAGAATTCCACGGTCAAATCGGATAGTGGAGATGACGCAGTGCATGTGGGTAGCATGGCTGCGTACCGCCTGTTGAACGAGGGACCTCGCTCCGCCCTCGAATCCGGACGAGCATCCACGAAGGGATCCGGCTGCCGCGAGCAGCGCGGGAGAGGACTGCATATGCGGGTGGAGTTGAAGGGCGGGTTAGCTAGAAAATCGAAGTCACAAAGTGATTCCTCCGCTCCGGAACAGCAAAGTGCGCTGTTCCTCCGGTCGGAATGACAGATTATTGGACCTATTTAGGGCCTGATGCGGGAGAGTGAAATAAAGTTGAAGGAACTGAGGAGAAGGAAGGAGGGTACATGATCGTTGGTGTGCCCCGAGAAGGATATCCGGGAGAGCGGCGCGTGGCGATGGTGCCTGCGATGGTTCCCAATTTGAAGAAGGCCGGACTGGACGTGTTGGTGGAAGCGGGCGCGGGCCAGGGAGCGGGTTACCGAGACGCCGAGTATGTGGATAAAGGCGCGAAACTGGCGGCGAGCCGCGAAGAGGTATTCGCGAACGCAGACATCGTGGTGCAATTTCTGTGTCATGGAGCAAACGACAAGACGGGTAGCGCGGACCTGCCGCTATTGCGCAAGGGCCAGGTGCTGGTGGGGTTTTTGCGGCCGTTGGGAACGGTGAAAACGGTGCAGGAAGTTGCGGATCGCGGGGTGACATCCTTTTCGGTGGAGTTGATGCCACGTATCACACGGGCGCAAAGCATGGACGCCCTTTCCTCGATGGCGACGATCTGCGGGTACAAAGCGGTGCTACTGGCCGCGGATACGCTACCAAGAATGTGCCCGATGTTGACGACCGCGGCGGGAACAATTGCGCCGGCGCGGGTGCTGATCATTGGCGCAGGCGTGGCGGGGCTGCAGGCGATTGCCACAGCGCGGCGGTTGGGAGCAGTGGCATCGGCGTACGACATGCGTGCCGCGTCAAAGGAACAGGTGCTGAGCCTGGGCGGGCGATTCGTGGAGTTGGCGGTGGAAGCGAAGGACGCGCAAGACGCAAGCGGTTACGCAAAGGCGCAGGATGAAAGCTTTTATCAAAAACAGCGGGAGCTGCTGGGAAATGTGGTGGCGGAAAGCGACATAGTGATCACGGCGGCGGTGATTCCCGGGAAAAAGTCGCCGGTGCTGGTGACGAAAGAGATGGTCCAGCGGATGTCACTGGGATCGGTGATCGTGGACCTGGCGGCAGAACGCGGCGGCAATTGCGAACTGACGAAGCCGGACGAGACGGCGGTGATTCACGGAGTGACGATTATTGGCGAATACAACCTGGCGGCGACGGTGCCGTATCACGCGAGCCAGATGTATGCGCGCAACTTGACTTCGTTTTTGCTGCACCTGACAAGAGAGGGCAAGCTGCAACTGAATTTGCAGGATGAAATCATGCGGGAAACTTTGCTGACGCATGACGGCGAAATCGTGAACGCGCGGGTGCGGGAGTTTTTCAAGCTGCCGGCATTGCAGACGGCACTAGGAGGAGGCGCCTGATGAAACTGGACCTGATCACCAGTTTGTACGTATTCATGCTGGCGGCGTTTATCGGATTTGAAGTGATTCGGCGGGTATCGCCGCTGCTGCACACGCCGCTGATGTCGTTGACAAACGCGTTGGACGCGATCGCGGTGGTGGGGGCGATCATCCTGGTGGGCGAGGGAAAGAGCACGTTGGCGACAATCCTGGGAACGATTGCGATTGTGGCGGCGACGAGCAACATCGTGGGCGGCTTTATGATCACGGACCGCATGCTGAAGATGTTCAAAGCCAGCGGGCCCAGGAAGCCGTGACGAACATGATCTCGACAGATATTCTCCTCGAAATTGCGTATCTCATCGCGACGGCGCTGTTCGTGCTTTCGCTGAAATGGCTGAGTTCGCCGGTGACGGCGCGGCGCGGTGTGTGGGCGGGCGAAGCGGGAATGCTGCTGGCTATCGTGGGAACGCTGCTGCATGGGGGAATTGTCAGCTACCGGTGGATCGCCATCGGGCTGGTGCTGGGAACGATGATCGGCGTGCCGCTGGGACGCGTGGCGATGACCGCAGTGCCGCAGCGGACGGCGTTGAGTCACGCATTCGGAGCGTTGTGCGTGACGCTGGTGGGAACGTCGGAGTTTTATTTACGTGCGCCGAACGTGCCGGGATTCATGATGGGCGTGCTGTCGCTGGAAGTCATTCTGGGAGCGCTGACGTTTACGGGAAGCCTGATGGCCGCGGGAAAGCTGCAGGAAGTGCTGCGGCAGAGGCCGATGACCTATAAAGGGCAGAACATCGTGAACCTAGGATTACTGGCGATCGCCATAGGGATTGCAGTGATACTGGTGCTGCATCCAGAGAAAATGTATTTGTTTCCGTTCATGATCGGGATACCGCTGGTGTTCGGTGTGATGATGATTATTCCGATCGGCGGGGCGGACATGCCGACAGTAATTTCGCTCTTGAATTCGTATGCGGGATTATCGGCGGCGGCAATGGGATTTGTGCTGCAGAGCAAGCTGCTGATTATCGCGGGCGCGTTGGACGGGGCATCGGGATTCATTTTGTCGGTGAACATGTCGAAGGCGATGAATCGCTCGTTTACGAACGTGCTGTTTGGCGCGTTTGGGCAGGAACAGGTGGCCGTGGCAGGAGCGAAGGAAACGCGGCCGGTGCGCAGCGCGTCTCCAGAGGAGGCGGCGGGGATTCTGACCGCGGCGAGCAAAGTGGTGATCGTACCCGGGTATGGAATGGCGGTGGCGCAGGCGCAACATAAGGTGCGCGAGTTGTATGACGCGCTGACCAAGCGCGGGATAGACGTGAAATTCGGCATCCATCCGGTGGCGGGACGCATGCCGGGGCACATGAACGTGCTGTTGGCGGAAGCGGATATTCCCTACGACAAGCTGCTGGAAATGGACGATATCAATGGCGATTTCCCACAGACCGACGTAGCGCTGATTATCGGTGCGAACGACGTGACGAATCCGGCGGCCCGGGAAGATACGACGAGTCCGATTTACGGGATGCCGATTCTGGACGTGGACAAGGCGCACACGGTGATGGTTATCAAGAGGGGCATGGGGGCGGGGTTCGCGGGCATTGAAAACCCTTTGTATTACATGGATAAGACGCTGATGTTGTTTGGCGATGCGAAAAATTTCGTGGGATCGATTGTGCGAGAGATTTCCGGCGGACACAATTGACGATGAGATTGGTTTAAAGGGCCGCTAAGAGTGGCGAGCCCGGTAGAAGTGATGCGGCCTCAAAACGGGAAGAGAGATCCCTCACTCCGCAGACTCGGTTCGGGATGACGGGCGAATATACGCATTGCTGAACTGGGACCGAAATGAGCTGGAGTGGGGAAGGCCTCACCCCTTAAGGGGTGAGCTACAACGTGAGGTTGCCGTTGTGGGAACGTCGTTGTGAGCTTGCCGAGATGGGGTCAAGCAGTGCTGGATCCCTACAAAAACAAAAACGTGAATTTGTGATCAAGGGCGAGTGGGGCTTTCGACA